>RGUK01000121.1 GCA_010027825.1 bacterium | reverse complement strand
TTTCGTGCAGGTGCTTTTTGATCGCCTGTATTGACTCTTCATGGACGCGGGCGTCAAACAAGTCTCCCGGCTGCTGCAAATAGAGCTGATGGTAGGTGCTGCTGCCAAACCAAATATTGTCAAAAACAACTTTTTTAAAGAGCCAGCGCCCTGTCAGGGTGACGTGCAAGTTGGTGCGTGCTGGCGTAGTGGTGCTTGCGGGTATTTCTTGTAGGTCAAAGGAGATGCGCTCAAATCGCTTTTTTGCCAGCAAACGGCGACAAGCGCGATCAATGTCATCCTTGGTGATGGTGCTATTTTCTTTCAGATCACTTAGGTAGAAAAACTCGTGCCGGGTAAAAGGGATATCGGCTTGTACGGTAATGGTATCAGCCGAAAATGCTTGGTCGTTGATGGAGGGGCGGCTAGCAAAGTAGGCGGTCAGGTTGCCTTCGTAGCCAGTGGTGGCAGCAGTGCAGGCACCGATCACCAAAAAAGGGATAATGAGCCACGCACGGCGAACTGTTGTGTAGACTGCCACGCCATTTCCTTAAGATACGTTAATCACCGATGATGCGAAAAACGCTACGATAATCGCGTTCGTTTACAAACGGTTCTGCAAGTAGGTCTTCCACATGCGCTGCCGGTGTTCCTTTGTATAAAAAGTCTATAAATCGCTCCAGGCTTGCTGCCGGGCCACAGGCGTAAATTACTACGCTCCCATCTTCAGCATTTTGTACGGTGCCTTCAATACCCAGCGTCTGCGCATGTTTTTGTGCATACGCTCGGTAGGCAACGCCCTGCACCGTTCCGCTAACGCGGATTTTTAAGCACTTTTTCATCTCGACTCCCTCCTTTTTAATGGGGATCCCAATTACTCTGGTTTAATGCTCAAGAGACTGTTATACAGCGTCGCATGTTTTTTTACCATAGTATTGTTGTCAAAGTCGGTCAGATCATCGGTAAAATGAGCCAGGGATCGGTATAATGCAGGGTCTTGGGTGAGCGTGAGGATTTTATCCGCTACATCCTGCCACTCGCCCGGTTGTATCAAAAAGCCGTTCTGTCCGTGCTTAATGATTTCTCGAATGCCGCCCACATCGTAGGCAACACCCCTCCCAGAGCGAGGTAAGAGCAAAAATATCCCACTGCTGCAAAAATGGTTGCACATCATTTTGCCAGCCAAGCAGACGGACGGCCTCAGTAAGGTGGTGCTGCTGCAGCCATGTTTCGATAATGGCACGCTGCTGACCATCACCAATTATTTCAAGCTTTGGCGCTGGCTGCCCCTGCCCGAGGAGGGCTGCATGGACGCGCTGGAATGCTTGCAGCAAATCGAGCAAATTTTTTTGCGGCTTAAAACAGGCAATGGTGCCGATGACTAACGGCTTGTCAGCCCGGTAGGCGGGGATAAAGGATTGATCGCCAAGTTTTTTTGCATCTACCGCCGCCCGAATGATCGAGCTTTTTTGTGCAAACCGAGGAAAGAGCCGTATGCCCGTCTGTCGATCTTTTTCTGAAACGCACACAAAGTGCGTGGTGATTAGGCTGGTGAGCCACTCGATTTGATAGTGGGCAAGCCAGGTGTACCAAGGGAGGTAGTCATGAAAGCTATACCCATGGATGGTGTGCACCCGTTGCTTGATTCCTGCGCTCCAGGCGGCCCAGCGACCGATAATGCCCGCTTTGGTGCTGTGCGTGTGGACCACCATATACTTGTGTTCCTTTTTCAGCTGGCGCAACAGTCGCCAGATTGCAAAAAAGGTGCGCGCATCATGCACAAACCCCAACAGACGGACTTCACGCTGCAGGCTAGGCAACAAAAAAGCCCGCGGTAGGCTTTTTGCCGCAGGAACCAGTGCGCCGTGTTGTCCCGAAATCAGCGCGGTTGGCATGTGGTCATCCACGCCCCGCACCAATTCTAGGCACACTTTTTGGGCGCCCCCCAACTCAAGTTTGGTGATCACGTACACAATCATAGCAAGCTCCCTTTCAGGTTTGCTCGTGTTACCGGGTTAACAAAATCATGGCGATCATCATCACATAAATGATGCAGGACTCGATGAAGGCTGCGGAAAGCAGCGTAAGCCGCATGATGGTGGCATAGGATGTAGTTTCTACCGCAAGACGCTGGCAGCTTTTGCTGCCGACAAAGCCAAGCGCAATAGCCCCACCAATAGAGCCGATACTCATGGTTAAGGCGGCAATGCAAGCTTTGGTGGCAACAAACATGGCGTCACAGGCGGGTATAGTTTTGCGGATAATGAGTAGGCTGATGAGCAGGCAAAATAAAATCGGCGTCTCAATAATTGCCTGAATAAGTAACGCAAAGGGGCCAATTTTAGATTGTGCTCGATAATTAGTACCAATCCCTTCTACCGCAGCTTTTGCAAGCATCGATTGTCCAATAGCCGGCCCGATGGAGCCAATGCATATGCAGCATGCGGCAGCGCACAGGGCAAGCGCTCCTTCAAACAGGAGGTCCGCGCTGACTCGGCTTCGGATCATAACATTGGTTACAAACGTGAATAACACCGGCGCTTCAATGATAGACTGCGTTATCATCATAAACGTGGTTATTTTTGCTGCGACCAGGGGAACGCGCGAAATAGCCTGGGCTGCTGCTTTAACCACAAAGCTGGAAGCAATGCCTATGGTAAAGGCGGTGATACCAACACTCAGTAAGCCGGCGCTGGAAGCAAGTGCCTGCTCAAAGGATTGTCCATGGGATGGGGTTGAAAGCGCCCACAGCGTAGCTACCAGAGCTATAATTGCGCTACTTTCGATGAGCGCAAAGCCAATGATGAGTGCACGCAGCAGGCCCTGGCCAGCAAGCGGTTGGCGAGAGGCGTTGCTTAAAACGCTTTTCCCAGCGGTACCCAATCCTATGGCACACCCTAATCCTGCCAATCCTATTGCCAGGCCTGCGCTGAGAAAATGCAACATAGGAGCAGGGATCATGCGCCCTCCTGAGCTGATGGTTTATCCTCGCCGTGCTGCATAGCCATGGCAAGGTAGGTAAGGGTGAGCATGGTAAGGACGAAAGACTGCATGAGGCCGTCAAGCACTCCCAGGACAATTTGCACCCAGGCTACAATAAAGAACACGTTCAAAAAAGCTGAAACAAAACGGTGGGGGCCAGCAACCCACGGCACTTTTTTCTGCAGCGCGTAGGTTAATACTAAATGCAGGCCAATACAGCCGAAAATGCAGGGGGTTAGGTACTCTTTTTGTAGGCTGAGCGCTTCAAGCACCATGCCAACAATGACGCTACCGCCCAAGATGTTGCCAAACAGACGGAAGGCCATGGATGCTATTTTAGAAAGCTCTCCCACCAAGTGGATGGGCGCCATGAAGAAGATGGGATCAATGAACTCATGCAAGAAGCCGCCAATCCCATGCATCCGAATTTTCTGGTATTGGACGTAGCAAAAGCTTACCAGCGCGATAGCAAGGGTGGTATTGAGGTTGACGGTTGCTTCTTCTACAAAAGGAATAACCCCAACAAAGCAGCAAAAAAACGTGAAAAGAAACAGGCTGGTAGCAAAGCAAAAATACGCTTGGTTGAACGTGCCCACGCTCTCGCTGCACAGGTTCATAAACATTTCGATTATTTTCTCGTACAACATAGCAAAGGTGCTTTGCTCTTTGCTCAGGAAATATTGCCCGAAGCAGGTAATAATCAGCAATATGCCCATGGCAACCCAGGTGCCAACTACAAAATCGATGTAAACATGCCAAAAGGGCCCCGTCAGCCCCAAGAAGGCGAATGGTTCAATGATGCGAGGGGCGAACATGCCGGCGCTCATAATATTCTCCGTGTTAGCACCCATACTTTGAGCCAGAATGTGGTCAAAAGAGCGCTTAACAGAACGAGGGGATTACAGTGCAGATACAGCATCAGTAGTACTAAACCAACTGTCAGAAGTACATAATTTAGCAGAAAAGCAATCCAGAAAACCGTTTTTTTTGCCGATGCCCCCTGGGTGAGGAATGGCTTGTAGAGTTCGATGCGCCTGGCAAACAGAGATGCGTACCAGTAGCCCGTGATTGCGCCGCCAAGCGCTGATAAGAGGATAGTTGTGCTGACCATAGTGCTCGCATGCTTGTACCGACCGGCCCCCAGTGTAGTACGCCCCTTCCTCTTCTGCAAGTTAAGGCTGCAGTTGGCGCTTCAAGCCGCCTTTTGCCTCCTGATTACCTTCAGTAGCTTCAATAATAGAAAATAATTGCAGACGACAATAATGCCCTTCAACACGGCATGCCTGTGCAAAACTTTACAAATTGTTGATTTATACGGCTGGCAGATCGTAGGCTGATGGTGAAGATCAGCACGGAAAGCGGAAAGAGGGGATGGGAGCAATCCCATAGGGGGGATTATATGAAGAATAAATTATTGACGGTGGCGCTCTTTACGGGCCTTGTGGCGTGTGGTGTTGCCATTACTATCACGGCGAATGAAGGCAATAAGCTTGCATTGCCTAGAGCGGGTCAGAATACGATCGGTGGGTTACTTGCTTTGTTGCGCGTTAATGATGCGAATGCAAATTTCATCGTTCCCTTGGTTGGCTCGCGCGTGATGACCACGGCCGAGTACGAATCAAATGCCGACTTAATGGATGGGTCTGCTTCGGTTATAAATAAAGGCTTGGGCAGTCTTGTAGATGTCACCAAGTCGACAATTGCTGCGCAGATCGTAGCTCTTAAGCCTGCAACGGCAGCCCACCTGGATGCGCTTGCCAAGGGCAGCCCAGCTGGGCGGATACGCGGGTATGGCTTAGATTATACAAATCCGGTCAAACAAGTGCTCATGTACGCCGATATTGGCGGCTACCCGATGTTCATGTTTGATCCTTTTCCAGCGCGCATGATTGGCACGCCGGGCGCCAATCAGCCTATTGCGGTTATGCTGAGCAAGTGGCAAATTACTGCCCAGCCGACGGTTGTCAATGCTGCTACGGTTGCGGTGCGTGATAACGCGGCAGCAAAAAGAGTTGGTGCAAGCGCCATGCAAAACAGACGCTAAAAATCTCACACTACTACTACCAAAAGGGCCCCGGCAAGAACTTGCCGGGGCCCTTTTTCTTTGATTGTGCTTACTTGCGTTGTTTTGCCTGGTAGCGTATAAAAGAGCGATTGCGTTTTTCCCCTCCGCTGTAAAAGGATGCATGATTCTATGAAGGTAAGAGCTTCGTTTTTTATAGCCCTAGCATGCGTTTTTACGCTCGCTACGGTGCAGGCAGCTGAAGAGCGACGGTTGCTGGCAGGCGAAGCGGAAGAGCTAGGACGCAGTTTGTGGACTGAAGTTGAGCGAGGTGAGGAAGGTGTGTCTGGCATAGGAAGCTTGCTGAGCACCATTCCTGACGGGCCGGAAAAGCGAGCAGCGATTAA
>RGUK01000013.1 GCA_010027825.1 bacterium | reverse complement strand
AGGATGACGTCAAAATTACACGTCCCGGGGTCGTTGCAATCGACACCCGGAACAAATGTCGACCGGATTTCAAATACGCTGCTTTGCTCCGTGCAAATAGTATTTTCGTATCCAGTCGTAACATTAAAACCAGTAACGTTGATCGTCGGACACGGAACTCGCGGAATCGGAATCGCCAGCTCAAGTTCGAAGTTAAATACGCACTGATCTGGATCGGCGCATGTAGCGCCCGGAATCACATCCGTCGTGATAATGAGCGCGTTTTGCCCGTCTTGCAGGCAATCGCTATAGCCCGTGGTGACCCGCGGCGTCGTTGTGTTTATGACGGGGCACGGCGGTTGCGGCAATGGAATATTGACGTCAACATTGATGGCGTAATCGCACGGATCCGAATTTGTTTGCGTCAGCGCAACCGTTACTCGCGGCGTGGGGTCGACACCGCAAATGTCGGTTCCGTTGCCGTTTTGTCCGGTATTCTGCCGCGGATAGCCGAGCGAGATTGTCGATATTGTTTCAAACTGCGGACAATCCGGCGGCGGAGGTTCTCGGGGCACAATCGGCTTCGCGCACCCAAAAATCGGCGGCGGAATCGGCACCGGCGAACAAACGTCGAGCGTAATAAAATCAAAATCAACCGCCGGAACATTCGCGATCGGGCACTTTGAGTCTTTAAATAAGTTGTCGCTCATAGTGCCGCCTAAACTTGCTTGCACGCGTTCTGAGAATTTGCGTTCAGCGCGACAGAAATTTTACCGCCCGTCGTATTAATTTGCACTCCGGGTCCGCCTACGATGTTAATTGCGGGGCCGTGCAAGCCGTTGATGGTTGAAATAAGTTCGTTGCACGCCGGCCCGCCGCCAAAAAATTTGCTGTCGGCGGGCAATTGTTCGTCTCTAAATAGCGGAAGCTCGCTGCCGTGCGCGCACAATTCTCCGGTAAATTGCAATCCTGCGGTCGCGTCGGCCCCGACCGTAATCTGGTTCACAAAGTCTGTTTGAGTAATTGTGCAGTGGTAGCCGGCTTTTAACCGCAAGTCGCCGGCGAGGCAGCGCTGATTCGACATGACTACGCGGTCAAGGTTATTCGTTTCATTACAACCCGGCACACGAGTACGCCTAAAATTGCCTACGCTGATCGACCGCAAATACGATTTAGCCAAGTTTTGAATGCGGCCTGGTTCTAATTGTTGTTGATTTTTTGTAAACGTAATAAGCTGATTCGCGGCTAACGTTTCCGCAAAATTAGCGGCGAAACCTGTGACAATAAACCCTTCCCAAATTGGTTCGGTAGCGCACGCTGAGACAGTAATGTCAACTGGTGCAGACGCGGCAAATACTGTCGTCCACGTTGTCGTGTTGGCGGGCACGGTAAACGTCAGTAGCGCACTAGCGGCGGCGGGGGCGTCAGTTGCAAATACCAATTCCAAGTTGTCTGCTGTTTTACGAATACTGGTCAGCCAGATACTGTGCGTTGTGGCGTCAAAGTCGGCGTCTAATCCCATGACAACGCCGGCGTCGACAATTAAATTATTTGGCAGCGATGTTGGCGCCTCGCCCGGTTTGTACACAAACGGGTATGCGCGGTATTCGTTATCGTTGTAAAAGCCTGGTTGCGGCATTAGCTGGCGCTCCTGCCTGCGGCGTCAAACACCAACAAATTGTTTTGAACATACACGCGCAAAACTGTGTCGTTTTTTGTGTTGTTCGTGCGTTCACTGACCGCGTGACCAGTTGCGGTAATTGTAAAATTGCCGTATTTATCTGGCCCGCAGCCATTGATCGTTTTTAAGTAATTCTTAGCCGGGAACGACGACAACGGCTCACACACAAAACGTTTGAACAGCGGCACACCCGTGACATCAAAACGAATGACCTGATCCGATTCAGCACGCACAACAATCCCGGCGTCACCGACAAACCACACGTCGCCGTACAGCAACTCGCCCGTCGGCGCGAGCAATCCGCGCACGCCCGGAGTTTTAGCCGGCGCGACAACCGTGCTGACAAATTCAGTGGCAGCGCGGTTAAATGTGTAATCGCCGTCGGCTAACGTTGCGAGTTCTTCTAATTTAATTGTTTCTGCCAGCAGCATACCGGCTGGTCGTGCGTATGCGTCGGCAAATGTCAGTACGCCGGTAGGCGGAACCGAAATGTCAGAATACGTCGTGGAGATTAGCCCGGCAGTATTTGCGTCGCCGACAAATATGGTGACAACGCCGGCCGCGACCGATATTTTCGATAAGTAAAGCCGCGCGCCAGCGTCGACCGGAAAAAACGACGCGTCAATAAACAGATCGCGACTTAATACGATAATGCCAGAGGAATCTATTAATGTTGCGCTGTCGGCAAACGGATAGCGCGAATCCGCCTGCTCGTCACGAAACTCTGGAAAAAGAATGCGTTCGTCCGCCATCGCTTATCCAATACTAAAGTTGTTGAAATAGGCGTACGTTTGGCGGCTGAATAAGCCCGATTGCCCGATCGGTTCGCCGTAATTATTTAACACGACGCTGCCGGTTGCCGTAGCGCCCGACGCCAAATCACGAATTCCGTAATTTAACGCCACAACGCCCGTGCCGGTATCTGTTGGCGCGGCGAAGATCTCATACCACTTGTTGATTTGACCAGAAAATTCAACGTAATGTTCTTCGACAAAACTGCTGCCGGTGTATCGCAGCACCCGCACCCGGCCGCGGTTTACGTCCAAAACTACCGCGACGTATGTAGTCTGGAGCGCAAACGTTGTTTTTGTTTGCCCGTAATTTATTACTATACCCGCAGCCCGATCAATTCCGCGGCTGCTTATATTGACTTGCGCGCCGATCCTGCGATTAATTGCCCAATCGGTTGCGCAATTTTTAAATAACGCAATATTAAGGCTGTTGCCCGCGGCGGCCGCCGTTAAATGATTTGTGTTGTCAGTAGCGGAACCCGAGCACAACGCGGGCGCAACAACACTTTCCGGCGTAAAAAACCCGGTAGCGATAAGAAATGTCTCAGGAATACTGCAGCCATTGAAATCAACGCATACTGGCAAAGACGCGCACGAGTAATTAAACGAAATAGGTTCGTCAATTACAACGTCGATAGCCGGCGCCGGGTCGCTCCAGCAATATTCGTCAGTCTGCACGCCGGATGCTGGCGTGCAACAAAAGTCTTTTGACGGCGGAGTAACAGTGGGCAAACACGACTCCGACAAACTTAAATCCGACAACACATCTAATCCGCAGCAACGCTCCGGCGCGCCGTCAATACAGCCCACGATTTTTTGCGGAAAAAATCCTGGAAAAGTAAGTTCAACATTGCCGGCGCAATCCGGCGCGAGCCCGTTAATAGTTTCAATTGGCGGTTTAGGGCACGTGCCGCTTTCCGGCCGCTGCCCGCACGGACCGACAAATTCAGCTAGCGGGTTGTACGTATTTGTTATCAGAGCTTGGTCTAGTCTAAAGATTAATGTTTGGCCTGTTTGCCCTACCGCCGTGCCGCCATCGAACAACGCTAAAGTATTCGCGCCGACATAATCTATTGCGACAGGTGAACTAGCCGCAATGTTAATTACGCCTTGCAAAGAAGAGCTATTACCGAGTTTGCCGAGTGTTGTGATCGGCAGCGCGCGATTTGCCCGCGCGCAACGCGCAGATATTAAACTTTGAATTGGCGTTGCATATCGCGCCGTAAAGTTAGTATCGATGCCCGGGCCCAATACGAGCCAACCCGCGACGCCGCTTACAATAGGCGTCACGGCGTAATTAATATTGGCCGTAACCGGCTTGGGCGCTGATACGGCGCAAACAGTTATACCGTCGCGCGCGTTTAGATCATTCGCGGCGCCAAGCAATATGGTGACCAGCCCCGCGGATACAGAAATGCTTTGAACGTATAAGTAATGCCCATATGTGTCAGGAAATTGTACATTGCAGTCAACGATGATGTCGTCGCGGATCATATCTCCGTTATCGTCAGCGCCGGTGCATAGCTCGTCTAATGGATAACGACGCGTTGACTGCAGGTTGTACCAATTTTGATTTCTAACAGACATCTCAACACGGCATTTCTGTGTGCCCAACGTCGTCGCAGTACAACATCTGCGTTGTTTCTGCTTGCGCGGGGCTGGCGGCTGTTTGCTCGCAATCTGTTGTAATTGGCATGCCCGTACTAATTAACGTGCCGGTCAAATGTCCGCGAATGTTATACGCGGCTTTGAGCGAAAATTTAAGCCGGAATTTAACGTACGCGGAATCGCCCGGTTGAATTTGCGGAAATGCCGTCGAATAGCTTAAACCGTTAGCCACAATAGACGTAGCCAATCCGTTGCTATTTGCGGAATACATAGCCGTATGGCCGCAGACAACATCCGCGGTCACGCTTTCACCGGCAGGAATTACATCACCAAAAAAATTAATCGTTAACGTTAATTCGCTGGCCGGCAGACATGATTGGCACGGATTGCACAGCATCAAAACAACGTCCATATACGGACAACGCTGGGGCACAAAAATCAGTCGCAGCGGCGTTTGGAGGCTGCACAATCGATAGTCGTTCCAACGTCGAATATTGTCTTCGTGCCGCGCGCGCACTTCCTCTGCGCGGGTGCCGATTAATTTGTACCGGTCCCGCACATAATTCATGTATGTTGCAGTAGTGACAAAGTCCGAGCACGCGCAGCACGGTTTGCAATCTGCGCCGAATTGCAGTTGCGCGTTGGCTTGCGGCGTGACGACACCGTTCAAATAAGTAGTCGCGCGGCGCGCCCACAAACAATCATTGGCAGACAACAAAAAATCACCGTTTATGCCAGATACGCCATTGATTTTGTTGATGACTTTGTGGTCTGCCGGAATGTAATCAAGGCACGGATACTTACCGGCCCCGCTCCCGGCCGCGGCATTAATGGTGATCGGCGTAAGCGCAGAAAACGCTGTTGTAGTTGCCGCCCCCGCGCTAAGTGTTGTGTTGTAATTGTTGCGGAAAATAAACGCGCCCGGAGTTGGCGCACTACGCACATTTCCGTTGCGCACACAAAGCGTTTTAACACGCTTAGGCATTACATAAATTGAACGGGCGTCGAGTGTGGCGTTCTGCGGGGTTAGATATTTATTGTAATTACGTTTGTCGTCATCTTCAGCGGGCCACGTCTGATATACCAGCATGCGGCATACAGTTCCGCCGGTAATCCACTCATGAATTTGATAATCGCTGCCCCAGCTTTTTGTTGTGTAGTCGGCCGGCGCAGCGATTGAATCAAATACTACCGCGTCATTAGCATCTACAACGACGATTCCGGCGGTGTTTGTAGCCGCCGGAAAATCGGCTGCGGGCGTATTTTCGATACACCCGAGGTTGTACAAGTGTTTTATGCGTAACGGAAAAGCCGGCAGCGCGTCGGCCTCTACGGTCAAATAAAAATCGGCAATTAAATACTGAACGTCGGCAGATGGCGCAATAAGCGGGTAATCAAGCCCGCTATAAGCCTGAATGACGCCAATACCGCGGCGGCCAGTTTTTGCCAGCGTAAAATCGGGGCAGGTCATGTTAGCCCCCCGCGCAGCCGGTATCGTTGAGCTTGCTGCCGAGTACTACAAGGCTCATTTGCGTAACTTCTGAGCCGAGGCGCGTTACGAAATTTTGCAACGTCGTAACGCCGTCGCCGAACCGGTTGATTTGCGTCGTGATCGCTTCGAGTTCTGTGCATCCGCAGCAGGGTTGAGCGCACGTGTCTTTAAACGACAAACCGTTATTGATAGGCGACACCTCAATGCAATCGTCTTGCGTAAACGTAAATGTGCCGTCGTCGCTGCAAACACCATTAATGCAACGGATGCAGGGCGCTACATTTGGAATATCGCACGCGCAATCTTCGTTTAAATTAAGTCCGGATACCGCGTTAAATGTTATTTCTGTGTCGCCGTTTTCGTTCGTGGCCGTGTCGATCCGCATATTTCTCCCGGCGACCAACGTAATATTGCCGTAAATTGGCGAACTTGTTTCCTGATCGTTTATTACCCGAATACTGCTGACGCCGCGAATCATTGGTCGAATAGCATCGGCTTCAATCTCTCCCGCTGATTGGTTAAATGTGTACATGCCGGCAGGCAATGCATCAATCTCGTCCAACGTTCCGAGCACGATCTGCCCGACAGATTCTGCAAAGCTGTCGATGCCGCCCAGCGCATACGCCCGATTTGGCGCGTAATTAATTCGAGCTATGTTGGCGGCAGCTGCGTCTACTGTGGTGCTGCCGTCGCTGTAGCCGATGACGATATTAAAACCGGTCGGCGCCAGTAACACAGATCTAATGAAGAAATTTTCTGGCGAAACGGAGACTGCCGCGGAAACCGGAAAATAAATACCAACAATAAAGCTATCCGGCAGTTGTATAGTTTCAGTTGTGTCTAATTTCGTAGCCCGCTCAGTCAGCGGGTAGGCTCGCTGCGAGTTGTGGTTCAACCACTGTAGATTCCACAGCCCCAAACTCATTGCGCCACCTTATCGCGATAATACGCGCGAAATTATTACGGTCCCGGGTCACCTCACTCGGGCACTTTGGAGATGATTCCCGAAACGCGCAAAACGCCGACTTCTGGATACGCGTCGCCGGCGGCCCGACCCAGCGTAACTAAAACGATGTCGCCGGCTGCTACGGCAAAATTGTCGCTATCCCGCTCAACTGCCGTGTTTATGGGCAGGGCAATAGCAGAATTAAAGTTAACAGTGGTGTCTGTGGTTGCCAGCCCGGTGCCGGTTATGGCCGGTGTACCCAAGCGCCGGTAGGTCATATACAGCGACGGAATTGATTGCCCCGCGTTGCCGCGCCCAAAGTAACGCACACGCAAACGCATTTGCAAATTCCCGGCCATGTTTAAATCGGGCACGTTGAAGCGCAAACGCAGCGATGACGCCTGCCCGGCCGGAAACCCGAGATACGGAATGTCCAAATAAAGCCGTTCAACCGTATCGCTGAGCCGAATGATTTGCGGCGACAGCTCCCGGTCAGAAAATTGATTGTCAAAACTGATATTGATAAGACCTTGATGCGCAATCACATTGTCGGCCAGCGGCAACGACAAAAGATCTTTTTCAATATTCGTCAAATTCCTGACGCGGCTGCTATTGATACTAAGCTGTGTTTGATTGTGCGCAACAACGCCTTCGGTTAGCCAGCCGGCCTGAAATGATTTGCCGTTTAAAATTTGTTTGAATGCTTGGCCGCCGAAAATCTCTGTGGGTTCTGTTTGCAGATTTAAATCGAGCTGCAAGTCGCCCGTGGGGGCCGGGATACCTGCGCAATTCAACACGGCAATCGGGCTATCTTGGGCCGGCGCAAGACTGGTAACCGCGCGGCGCTCGTTTCCAAGCAGCATGCGCAAATAAACAACCGAAACGCGCATGCTTTCTTCGCGCGGACATTCCGGAGTTCCAGACTGCGGCGGATTACCCGGTTCGCTGTAATTTGTCGGCCACGGCACGTCTCCGTAGCAATTGCTCAACCACCAGATGCCGTTGGCGTCGCAAATAACTAGACCGGTAGGCCCAAGCGGCACCTCGGTGGCGCCAACATGACCCGCACCTTTATCCCACAGCACCGCGACAGATTGCGGCGGTAGCGGTGGCCACGTATGCGCCAGTGTTTCGTCTTGCGCTAGGTTGTAGCCAAACACTGCCCCGCTCGGCGCTTTGTTATTGAAACTCGCGTGATCGGCCGGAAGCCAACCGGGCAGGCTAGGATCGGGAGAGGAGATCGTATGAATTTGCTGCCCGCCGTCAGCGTTTATGACGGTGTTAATTCCTGCCGGGCGGCAAACAAGCTCCACGCGATAATGCGTGTGCGCTTCCATAAACTCTTTGACTTGCGGCATTACGACTACGCGCGGCACATCGGAGCAATTGTTTTTTGGGCCCTCGACGTAGCACACGTACACGCTGACCGCCGGATTACGTTGTACGAGTTTGCCCGGCTCTGTGGCGGACAGGTAATAACGTCCGGGCGCAATAGCCGGGCCGACTGCGTTTGTGAGTTCTGGCAGATTGACAATTCCGCGCAAAACAATGTCTGCCAGATTTTTGCCCGTTTTGCGGTAGCACAGCCCGACACAATCAGAGGTTGCCTGCACCTGCAACGTTTGTGTCGCGGCGTCTACGCCAACGGCGGCCAGCGCTTTTTCATATTGTTTGGTGACGTAATTCCAGTAAACAGGCTGACCTGGCAGTACGTCTTCTGATACTGTCGCGTCCGCATCAAAAATTGCTTGGCCCAGCTCAGCGGCATCCAATCGGTCTTTTAAATAATCCGTGCGGCCTTCAAGCGCGCGGTCGGGCCGGCCGACAACACCAGCAGCCACAGGTTCCCCCGGCTGCACATGTTTAATTCCGTATTGCCAGTTTGACGACATCGCAAAACTCCGGCGCGTTAATTACTCAAACGCAATATCCCATGTAATTCCGATCTGGGACGACGCCTCTTTAGTTAATTGAGCGTCTGCGTTAAATATTGTGCGGGCAAAAATTACGTCTTTTGTGCGGTCGCCGAACTCTGGGGCGGCTACCAACGCGGCGGCGAATATTTTGCTGTTCACTGTGTGGCTAAACGTTTTGCCGAAAACGCCGGTAGTTCCCGCTGTTTGCACGAAAAACGTCAGCTTATTTGCCTGCTGGTCGACCGACAGGTTGGCTTCATACCCTGTAGAAACTGACGTCGCGGGCGCCAGCGTCAGGGGTATCCGCAAAAAGTCGTGCGTGCTGGCGCTGACCAAACTGTTGTAATAGTTCGTATTTAAATCGCGACCGAACGCCGGCACTTGCACCGCGTCGCCCGGATTCGTTTGATTTTCAAACTCCACATACATAGCCGAAATGTGATAGCTCGGCCGATTAGGTGCGGGCCTAAATCCCAATTGCTGCGCGGCAATAAAACCCCACGAAAATTGAATTTGATTGGGCTGGGCGTGTACGGGCGTTTTTAACCCGGTGTCATCGCACACGCGCCAAAGCGTTACATGCCCTCGAACACCATTTTGCGCGAGCTTGTCGTGTAACATTCTGCCCCTCATTGACAAGTCAGCGAAATTAAACGCGGCGTAGCGCCCAAATCCGCGACATATTCGTCGGTTACGTTGTCCGCTTGCGGCTCGGCGCCTTTAAAAAATCCGGTGGTTTCGATTATACTGTCCGCCGAGTTTATAACGTCCGGCTCGGCAACAAACTCAAAAATAACTATTAGAGCAGTTTGAGGCGGAATTAATTGTTGTAAGTGCCTAATATTGTACAGGCCTAGGTGATTTTGCCCCAGCGCCGGCACAAAAATTCTTACTACAAATACGTTGTTTCGTAACACGTTTTCAACGATAAATTTCATCGGATTTATCGTTTTTGGCAGGTGCTCCGGCCCGGGCTCGCTTGTTAAGTTTTTTCGCCAGTCGAGCATTTGTGCCAGCGTGCCCAGCCGTTTATGCGGCGTGCAGGGAGGCGGCGGATTTGTGGCGTATTCGATTCCGCGCGCGTGAAGCATGTCAAAAAAGTGCGTAACATCCGCCGGCAATCCGCCAATGCCAAATTTGACGTAAGTAAACCCAGACGGATGAGCCACGTCGACTTCTAGCGGCACTTCGCGATTTTCAAATATTAAATCGCCGTAAAAGCACGCCGATAAAAATCCGCTGCCGAGCGCTAACGCTGAAATCTCGTTGTTTACGCTGCGGCAGTCTGGTCCGGCGGCAGCAATAATCAGATTATCAGCATTTTCTGAAAGCAGCAGGTTATTGTCGTTTGCGCTTAAAAACGTGTCCGGCTGTAATGTGCAGATTAAATTCTGTTCGTCAGTTGCAGAATTGTGGCTGCTTTGCGCCGAGAACTCAATAATTGAAAAGCCTCGCACCAGCTGACTGCCGGCGGATAACACCATACCGGGCGTTACAATCGGCTCAGCGGCGTACTTAAATCGGTAAACGTTTTTGTCCGTAGCGATAAACAGTCCGCGACCGTCATACCGCACTACGTCTACTGTTTCTTGCGGGGCGGCTGAAACTGGAATGCCGCAAATTGCCGAAAACGCAGCGTCTAGAGTTTTGCTTGTCAATCCGCCGGCGAGTAAGCCGTCGATTACCGCGTTGACGAGATCTTTGTAGCCTTGGCTAGTCTGCAATTTAATGCCGACCGCGTATGCGAATTGCTCGAAGACATAGTTGTAGTCATATTCTGCGCAAAAAGCCCACAACGTGATTTCTTCATCCGCCGCCGTGTCCGCGCTTATACGCTTTAATAGGCCAGAATTATCAAACGGATTGCGGTTAAAAACAATCGCGTTATTGTCTATGTCGATAATGAAGTCGAAGTTTTTAGCCAGCGCTACGGTGGGAAAAGCCAGTTGGTTGTAAAGGTGTTTAAAATTCACCAAGTTATCGGGCAGCGGAAACGCAAATAGGCCGGCAGCGCTTTGCGGCATATCAAATGGCTGCGCGCCATTAAATGCCAACCGCGTCCGATCGAATTTTGCGATATTTGTTTGAGCGGAATTTAGTTGACTTTTTTTTAATACAACCGGCGCCCACGTTTCTTTATGGAACAGTGGCACGTCATAGCGACTAAGCGCCGCAATCGTTTCGAGCAAATTGCGGTACGATTGCGCCGCCGTATCGCTGACCGCGTTTACATACGTCGTGAGCTGGTCGGCGCCGGCGTAAAACTCGCTCCAAAAACTTCCCAGCAACGCAATTAGATTTTTTGCGCGGTCAAAGTCGGAGCCGGGGTATACAAACTCTTTTTTTTGCATAGCCGGGGCATCACGTGAGGAACCCGGCTACGATAACCGAAATAGAAATATCGTCTTCTCCGGTTAAAAACACTGTTGTGCGGCCGGTCACTAGCCGTTCCGGGTCATTTGGTACGATCAGCTTGTTTGCGTCGCGCACATATTCGTAACTACCGTCCGGCCTAAGTATTTTGCCAAACATGTCAATTTTGCTGATTACCTGTCGGCCGGTTAAATACTTGTGCGCGGCGCTATCGATTATGGACGCGTGCAACTGACCGGAAAATCCGACAGCGCCAATGGCCTCAACAATTTCTTTCTTGATGCTCGCTATTACGCTGTCTGAAATTGTGTCGCCGGCGTCCACCAGAATTTGAAAACCAATTTGTGTAAAGCACGGCACAGCAGCTTTCACGAGTACGTCTGTGCCGCGGGGCCGATTATCGCGGCTGGTCATGTAATCGCTAATTTCGCCGATTAGCGGCATCGCGCGCAGGGTAACGTTGTATTCTGCTGTTGTCGTATTTGGCACAAGTCCGGCGGTTAGCGTATCCGTGTCTTCAAATTGAATTGTGGCTGTCTGGTACCGAGTGTAGGTCGATTCTTGCGCGTATTTAATATCAGGCACAAAGTTTTCGCCGATTATATTGACGCCCCGGTTAATCGCTACAGTCTGATAGCCAACTTTGGTCAGGTTCGCGCTATCCGCAACTTTGCATATGCGGGCCACGTCATAAAATCCTGGCGCAACGTTTTTGTCGACCGTTACCTGCCAAATTGAACCGGCAGCAGACGTTCGTACAAATGTCGCCGGCAAAGTGTAATTAACCGCCTGCGCGTTTGTGTGCGATTGAATGTAAATATCGATTTTGCCGCCGCCAGAAATCGGAAATAGGCCGTGCTGGTCGCGCTGCTGCTCTACGTCGCCGCAGCCGAGAATAGAAATATGCCGAACGGTTTGAAACGCCGGCTGGGCTTTAATCGTTGCCGCATAACTAGCCCGGCTGCCAATAGTTTTAGCCGTTAATCCGCCGGCCAACTTTCCGATGTAGTCGACATTTGTTAACGCGGATCGGCCGCCAACGAAGTCAGCCGCCGCGAACGCCGACAACGTATTATTGATCGCAAAGTTGGTTATTGCCGTGGCGCCGCGTTTAACGTTACCCTCGGCGCCCGGCTGCACAGCTACAACTTGTACGTTTAGCGCATATGTCCCGTCGCCGACTTCGATCATCGGCTTAGCGCCGGTTGCCGAAGATGTTGTACCGGGCGGAATCGCGATAGTTATTTGTTGAGTTATAAACTGCAAATTGTTGATGGTAAAAATAGTGCCGGCCGGAATTTGGGTCGTCGTCGGCAAATTAAACAGTATCGTGATTATGCCCGCAGCCCGTACGCCGGTATCGCGCGTTAAATTAAAGTTTGACAGCACTTGGTCGACAATTGTGTCGTCGGCCAATCCCGGGTTAGCCGCAATTGCGTACAGGCTTTGACTTTGCCGCACCCGGTCAATATTTTCTTGAATTGCCGCGTTAAGCATGGCGTTGAAATACAACACCAAATCATGAAACACACCCCGAGTTAACTCTACCTCGGGGTGCCGCTCTTGTACATATTGCGTTAATTTTGCAACCATCTGCTCGACCTTAACAGGGTCGAGCGCGCTGAGGCTGCTGATTTCAATACTCATTTGTTATTCTGCGGCAGCATTGAAATTGGCAAAATTATTTCCCGGGAAGTGCCGGCGCGGCTTGTTATTTTAACATACAACTGCAAATACCCGGGCAAACTTGCGGAACTGAGAAGTTGCGCATTGTCGATTTTTTCGTCATCGGGCATGCCGTCATACTCCTCATTTCGCAAATTATTACGAATATCAATCTCGTCGCTGGCAAATGCCGCCGACACGTCTATTTGATTGAATAATTGGCCGCGTTTTACTTGCGCAATGAACGTAGCTCCCCGGGTCGGTCGGCCCGGCATCGAACCCAGCGCTGTTAGAAATTCCAGCAGCCATCGCTGCGCCAATTTTTGAATACCGACGCAAATTTGGCCGTTGTTTTCTGGCGTAAATAGCTCTAAATCAAGTTTCGTGGCGCTCGTGGGTTTTACGCCGCGAAAACTTAAATAGTCGTATTTTCGGCCAGTGTAGTCTTTAAGGCTCATATGTAATCTGCCGCCACGCGTTTAGCGTATTCTTGTTTAGCTTTGTCAATCAGTTCGCCGGCTTCGTTGAGTTTGTTTTCCGCGCTTTGCTTTAGGTCAAAAAATATGTTGTCACTAGCCGCGCCGTGTTTGTTTAGCCGCCCGTGCATTAAACTTACGCAGCGCGCGTAGCTGGCGTGCCGCAAACGAAACGCGCGCTCTTCAGCGGCCATAAAATCAATTTGCCACTTTGTCGCTATTATGTCGGCGCATGTGCCCGGCGGATCAGAGGCAGACGACGGCAGAATTTTTTCCGAATACCGCTCATTTAATGATTTGCGCGTCCACACCGGAGTATGCAGCGCCGGCACGTCGAGCAGGTCGCCAATATCTTTAGGCGTGTGCCACGGGCGGTAAGCTTTGTCGGTGGCGTAGTTTGCGTAGAACGACTGCGCCATGCCGGCGGCTTTTTGTTCCAAGTCGCTTATGCGCGCTGAAAAATTCGCGTCGATTTCGCCGAGTTTTTTTCCGTACGACATGCTGCCTGCCCTTAAAAATTATGCGCTGACCGTTGATTAATTAGCGTTTGAATCTTAGCTGCGCGCTGGCTTACCGCGCCGGGCGTAATATTTAAACGCCGGGCAATTTCCTGAGTACTTGTAGGTTTGCGCCCGTTTCTGCCCAAAGTTAAATCCATAATTAACTGATCGGTCGGCGCTAAATCTCCGTATACAAAGTCGAGCCACGCCTCCTCCGCCGCGCCGTGAGTCGGAATTTGACTGGCTACATCGCCGCCGTAGTTTTCTTCGTCCGTATTGCGCGTTGTGGCCCCAGAGGCTACAGGAACATTAAACGCCCGGATCTTTTTGATTCGGCGCGTAGATAGCCCTGTTTCGTTTGCAATTTCTTCGTCGGTGGGGTCGCGGCTCAATTTGTCGCGCAATTCGTTTTCGGCGGCGGACAAGTGTTGGTAATCCAAGCTCACCTGCTCAGGCACCGAGATAATATTTTGCTCTTGCGCCGACAATCTTCGCAGGCCCTGCAGTTGCGACAACAAATGCGTGCGTACATTTCCACGTTTTGCGTCGTAACTTTCCAACGCCTTAAGCGCCATCAAACGCGCGCGAGTTTTTATCGTTGGGCTCGGGTTGCTGCTCGCATAACTTGCAACAGCTGTGTCGATTACGGGCTGTACGCGGTGCAAAATTTGTGTGTTGTTTTCAGGAGTTTTCGCCGCCTGCCATTGCTTATGGAAGTCGTTAAAATCATCCGCAACGCCTGTAATTCGAGTAGGCGCCGAAAACGGCGGCGGAGTGTCGCCCAGTATGGATTTAATTTGCTTGGTCGGCATTTTAACTGTCTTTGATTAACGTTGAGCCTTCCCACGCGTTTTTGTATATCGGCGGTTTATCGGCCGTGAGTAATTCCATCATGTTTTCAGTTTCTGAGCGTAAAAATACTAGCTTAAACGCCGTACCCGCGGTGTGTTGTTCCGCGTTAATTGTGTACTCAACAGACACAACGGCGCCGTAAGCTTCGCCCATGTCTTTTAAATTGTCGAGCGGTTCAAGTATTTTAACAATGCTGCCCGGCGCAATATCAAACCGCAATTTACCGAAAATTTCAGCCGTTCTTTGACTTAACACGTCGCTTTTGTACCACTGCTCGCAAACTTTATCGCCGAACAGCTTATAATCATCGACAGTCTCTGGGTTGCCGACGCTTAGTATGGTCGGCGCCGAACGAATGCTTATTTGTCCAAACATCGTACGCAGCGACGCCGGATCTGTACGCGGCGGATATTCTCCGGCGGGTTTATTGATCAGTAAATATTTTCCGGTCGGCGATGTTGTCCCTGGTCGTTCAGAATCGGCTGTAGGTGGCGTCGGTATGCCTGCCGCGAATATTTGTCTGTGCCTAATCTGCACAGCTTCGAGCACGGAATGAGTATTTACATTAAAATTAGCGTGACTGTAATCTTCGCCGTTGATGGTTTTAAATTCTGTGCGTAATCCGCCAAAAAACGGAATTACTTGTGCGGATACAGGCCCCGGCGAAATTGCGAAAAAAAAGTTTGACGCAAAATCGCCTACCAATTTACTCCAGAATGTTGAGTACGCCGCGCCGTTAGCAATCATTGCGCTAATTAACTCACTAGTTTTTCCAGTTAGGTTGTCTTTTAAACTATCAGGAAAATCAAGCGTTAAAGGTCTCGCGGTGTCATTAACGCGCGGGCCTGTAATTCTATTTAGCGCGGCGACAATTAGCTCGTCGCGTGTCTTGTCGTAAAGTGTAGCGCGCTGCTCACGCTGCTCATCGGCATTTCCCGCAAACTGATAACCGCCCGGCAATTTATTCGCCAATTCAATGAACAACGGTTTAAGAATGGCGTCCCACAAATCTTTGTCGTTTTCTTTAATTCGCTGAATTATTGTTCTATCTGGGTCGACAATTTGAGCAAACAACGCCGGCTGCACGGCGTTCGCGCCCGGCGCGGATGGGTTTTCTTCTTGAGCTAAATGTGCCGCCTGCGCAGTATCAAACGGCACATTGGGCTGCCAATTACTGTTAAGTATTGAAGCGCAGTTTAAATCATCAAGCCAATGAATAAGGTGCAAAGAAAAATTAGCGGACCTCGCGCTGCGTTGGTAACCGGAGCCGATGTAATAACCTTCAAATATCACAGCGTTAGTGTATTTGTTTAATCGCTTATCGTCGCCGTCATTGTATTTAATATTGAGGGTTACCACGACTTTATCGCGAGGTCTTAAATTTTTGATAGCGTCATGAATGGTCGCTGCCGGGAAAGGCGATTGTACGGCGCGACCAGTCGCTACAGACAATACAGCGTGCGGAATCGTATTGAGCGCGTAACTACCTGTTATGCCGATGATGTCGTTGAACTCGGCAACGTTTTCTTCTACCGCGCTGTTAACAGTTGATTTACGTGTAAATTTTGCTGTTAACGACATCGACGCCGAAACAAAGTTTTCAGCCATTTGTAGCTACTCGCTCTTCGTTTACGCGATAAATCAACGCCAACGTTAAACCAGCTAATCGGTAAGCCGCAATTGGGTGCTCGAACCACAAATTTTTGAACGTGCGAAAAGGTTCAGCAGGATTTACGCCAAACAAAGTCAAAAATGTAGTTTCACCCAACAGCTCAAGCGTCGGTAAAAGCGTCGTTATTGCCGGACTTGGATTTGCTAACGCCTCTAATATCCACTGCGCGTGTGTTGTTTGTTGCAATTCGCTATTCGGCGCCGCGTAAGTTTGCGAGACGTTCAAGTCTGCCGTGTTTATACTCTGCGCGTAATTTGTTGCCAACGCTGTTGCATTTACAGCGACATTCAAATTAGTGCCGGCAAGGTTAATCGGCTGCCCGGGAAGCAATGTCTGACAGTCAATGCTATTGCCAATATTTGCGTCTAGTTTTTTTGCGCACACGCGAACGGTAGCGCTGTCTGCTGTGAAATCAATAATGTAATTAGCGCTAGCAATTCCAAGTGCGCTGTCCGCTGCAAACTTGCCGCTAATGTTTAATGTTCGCGGCGCGCCCTGTTGTTGCGTTACGGCTATCTTTGCCGGCGCCGCGTTAAAAAACTGCAAATCGCTTGTCGGGATTTCGGGCCAGTAGGTAATGCGACTGTCCAGCGCGGTAACGTACGATTCTAGTTCCGTGCCGTGAATATAACTGAGCAGTTCTTTTGCGCGGCTGTTCAAAAAATATGCGTCGGGATTTCTTCCAAACAAGATGCGGCGAATGCGTTGTACGGCATCAGACCCGGGAATAGGCACAAAATCTGCCGGTACATATTCGTAGCCGGGCGTTTGGAATTGTTGTGTCGCCGGCGCGTTGATTAGCAGTGTCCGGGCGTGATTAATCATGCCGAGTATGTCCGTTACATGTTGCGGTAGGCTATTACGGAGTGCCCGCAGGATCTGGTATGACTTCAAAACGCAGCGTCCAAAAACCGAGCGAAGAAGGCGACGGCCCGGCTGACACTTGCATACTTATTCCTGTCAAAAATCCTGTTAATACAATACTGGGACCGCCCGAGCCGCTGCCGATAGTTAATTTAGCAGCTTTGTTGCCACTTTTTGCGCTTCTATTTTGCCTGTAATAGTCGTAAACAGACATAAACTTAGCGGCCTCCGGCGTAGCTGTCGCCGTTGGCGGCGTGCAATCATTAATGAGCCCAAAGCCGGAAATGTTTACAGCGCCGACGCGATCACCGAATGCGTAAAAATACACAAAGTTGTTTACGGTGTGCAAAAATTGATAGTTTCCTGATAATTCCAATTTGACATCGGTCGCTATGCCTTTTATTGGCACGCTATTGGCATCAAAATCGGTTTTTATCAGAAAAAACGCGGCGGCCGTATCTTTGTTGGCTAAAACGGTGCCGAAAGCGTTTGGAAATACGGTTGGCATGGTAATTCAAATATAGCTGCTACTATGTGAATTTTCCGTCGTATGTGAGTTGTGCGTCGAGCGGGTTTTTTTCTTTTAATTTTTTCACAACCGCCTCCACAATTGCTTTATCTAGATTTACAAGAGTTAGCTCGCCGCTTATTCTTGTTGGTTCTCTTGGCTCTGTTAGTCCATTTGGCGCTGAGCGTGCCGCCGCCGGCGCATTAGTTGTATTTTGCGCAACTGCTGCGGCTGGTGCCGCTGACGTCGATCCCGTCGTCGTGCCGCTTACAGCCCCCGCGGCTGCAGCGGCCGCTGCGGGGTTCGTCGCGGGCGTTGCGGGCGCAATGCCCGCGGCGGCCGGCGAATCAGCGCCCGCGGCGGGCGAGGCGGGCGTCGGGGCGGCGGGCGTTGCCGGTGGACTAGCCGCCGGAGATGCCTCCTGTTTAATGTCTTGATTTGCGGCAGCCGGACTGCCAACCGGTATCCTGCTGACAATGTTTTGCGCGCGTGCAGATCTAATCGCGGCGTGGAGCACTTCCTTCTGCTTGTCGTCCCTAATTGCGCCAGGCGGAAGTGTTTGAATAAATTTGTCGATTTCCGTGTTTAATTCTTCTGGCGTCGCGCTGCGCGCGAGTAGTTTCTTCCTAGGCCGGACAGATGTAGTAAACTTTCCGTGACGGTTGTGTCGTGGCTGTTTGCATCTTGCAGCGCTTGTAACGCACTCGCTGTCGTTGTTTCATTTTTTCGCTCGGCGTCTAATCTTTGCGCCTCAATTAAATCCAAATCCTCGGCAGTTACACCCATTATTTCATTTATTACGGACGAATTAAATCCTGTTTCGTGAATTGTACCCGCGGTAGCAGAAAGGAGACCGGCTATTGTTGGTTTTTTGCCAGCCTCTCCAACTCTTTTTAGATAATCGCGGGCCCGGGCCACGGGTGTGCCGGCGGCGCTAAGTTGTAAATTTAAACGTGACAACACGTCGTTATCTCGTGCAGTCTTGTCGGCTTCGAGTGCAGCTTTTTCAATCTCGTCTCTTGAGCCTAGTCCGGCGGCGTTGTGGTCAAACCACGGATACGCCGCGCGCACGCTGTTTAACACCCTGTTAATTGTGGATATTGCTTGATCATCATTTCCAAAATTTTCCCGGAATTCGGCATCCGCCGCGCTGGCAGCCTCGGCTTGTGTTTTTCCTGCGGCTAAGTACTTAGCCGCCATCTGTGCTTTAGTCGCGGCCATAACCGCCTTCGGCTGCTCCGTAAAAGGAACTCGATTGGCCGCAACATCATGCATAGCAGTTGTTAGTGTTCGTTCTAGCTCCGGCGATATTACTTTTTTTGAACCACCACGTACCCCCGATAATGCTTCACCAACTCCTCTAATTGCGTGCGACGATGATAAGCCGAGTCAATCGCTGGCAATAAGGTTGTGTATATACCGACGCTTGCCGCGGTACTAATTCCTGCGCGGAACTCCTCTGGCGCCAACTCGCGTAAATAGGCGTAATTTCTGCCCTGCTCTTCGTATATGTTTTTAGTGGTTACCTTACCGGCTTCATCCTTAAATTCAAACGTGTCACGGCCTTCGCGCAGCGCTTCCATTGCGCGGCCAAAATTGGTGTCTTTAAGTTCTTTTTCGTTGGCTAAGTAAACATTTAATGCGCCGCCGCGTTCTCTCGTTAATCGACTTTTTGCGCCGCTTATGGCGAAATCAGTTCTTGCGCGCGCTGTGTCTTCTAATGACGGCATTCCCGGAGCCGGCGTGGAAAATTTACCGCGTTGCTGGCTGATGTCGGCAATCGTTTGAGTCAAAGTTGCCAGTTTTTGCGGCGCAGAAAGTCGCGCGAGGCTGCCGGCATTGTCGTTATAAGTTGCCAACGCGAGTAATTGCTCCAACCCGACACCCGCCTTTTTTGCGTTTTGCTGCACGGAAAACATAAACGGAGCAATAGCTTCGGGCGACATTTGCGTTTCTGCGCCTTGCGCAAGAACGCTATATGTTTTGATTAACTCTCGGGTATCGTAAACAGGCCGAGAATTGTCAGCATAAATAGCCCGAATTGCGTCCAGCGCGGGCGGATATTTGCTCAATATGTCAGACTCTCGCCGCGCTTCGGCGGCCGCGAGCAGCGCGGGCGCGCCCGGCTGGCTAAGCACTTTGGCCGCCGGAATACTGTCAGTGCCGTTGGTTGCAACATACTCTGCCGCGGCGGCGGTTACTGTTTTTAGCTCTTTAACTTTTTCAGCGGTTTTAGCGCTTAGCATGTCCCGCGCGGTTTCTTGTTCTTCGCGGCTACCGAATGCCAATTGCTTGTATTTGGCATCGCTTTCAAGCTCTGTCTTTGCTTGCGTTTCCGCTATGCGTTCAAAATCTTTGTCTTCGTACTTTTGGTAATCGCTCGCAATTAGCTGAACGCGGGCCGCCGGCGTTAAACTGCCCACAGCTTGCGGCAACATACCGCGGCTAAAAAGATGATCGCGCACGGCGGACATCTGGCTGGCATTAAACCCGCGCATTTGCCGGAGATTATTTTCTTCTGCGGCTAAAAGCGCTGTGGTTTGAGTTACTTCGTTTGACTGTAAAATTGGCTCAACGCCGGCAATTCCTTTGCTTTTTACAGATTGCTGAAATGTTGCGACGGCTTCACTAAATTTTGCAATCGCAGCTGCTTGCTTATTAACGTCTTCCTCGTCGCCATTGACGAACTTTTTGTAAACTTCGGTGATTGTTTCTTTTATTTTTTGTTGCGTTGTATCGTCGCCAGTTTTTGCCGCAGTCTGTAACCGCTTCGTAAGTTCATTCAACGACACAATCGTCTTGTCTTGCATTTTTGCATAGCTTTTCAGCTCTTTAACCAGATCAGCGTTGTTGTAATCCTCAACACTGGTGGCGTCGGCATCCGGGTTGTAATTTTTAACGTAATCTGCGGCTTTCGCGCGGCGCCCTTGCGGATCGTATAAATTGTTGTACAGATTCTGCGTATAAAGTTTAAGATCGTCGGCTGCCATCTGTTTGTTGCCGCCCGCGCCGGCCCGAAAAAATCCGGAACGGTTTACAGAAGCCGCTAGCGCTGTCGGATCGCCTTTGACTCCGTAAAGCAAATCTTCTACAACCGGACCGCCGACCATGCGTAAAACAGACGCAACAACCGAGTTACTAGCAATTTCGGCAAATGTATCTGCTTGCCGCCTATTGTTTTCGCTTGGCGGCGCGTCTGTATTGAGCGCGCGCATGCCGAGAAAAACTTTAGCCAAATCGTTTTTCGCGCTGTCCGCAGCGTATTTGATGTTGGCCTGCCCGGCAGCCTGATAATTGCGCATCACATACTGATCAGATATAAACTGGCCGGGCAACATCTGCGGCAAAAATTTGTCGTGGCCGACGATTTTCGGCAATATTTCCCCGCTCAGCAGCGACATTAAATGCGCTAGCTCGGGATTGTTGTTGAATGTGATGCCGCCGGGCAGGTACGGCGGCGGTTGCTGAAAATCGCCGTAGTACGCAGCGCGTGCCAACCCATGATCGTCTGCCATACCAGCCATTACTGCGCCCTTTGTGCGGTCAATTCGCGGTAGCGGTCAATTAGTCGCTGCGTGGCTGGATCTATTGTACTATTTGAATTAACTCCGGGTTTAGCCGATTCTTCCGGCGGCGTTTCCTTAACCCACGGAAATATGTGCCGCTGCAGCCCGGCTAACGCCTCCGACGATTTATTTTTAACCAGCTCAAAGCTTTCTTCTTTTAAGTTGCTGTGGCTCAAATACGCGCACCAATGCCGGTGCACGTGGGTAAATAGCTCAGCCTCGGCCCTGCGATGCACTTCTTGCAGGACGAGCCGGTGCTTAATACGCCAATTTTTGTTTGAGGGATCTGCGCCGGAGTAGTGAGTAGCCTCATGCCCCAGCGCTGTTTTATTTACGAACTGCAGCTGCGCGGGAATCGGAGTTGCAAATGGTTCAGTTTCGCTGGTTTTAAACCCCGAGATGTTTAGCTCAGGAATTTCTGCGAGCACCTTACCGGCCGCTGTTGTCACGCGCTCTAGCGAGCACGCCAATCGGTAATCTTGGAATCGCAAATACCATTCGGCGTCCGTGGCTACCTGTTTGTCGGCTTGGTCGAGCACGAGTTGGCGGTAAATAAGCCGGTTTTCTTCGGCCATTAAACTGCGCAGCGTGATGACAATTTTACCGCCAAATAATTCGTACGTTTTTCGGAACCTTGAGTTGCCGAGAATTGTCGCCAGGAAATCTTCTTTGTCGCGCTCGGTCGGTACGGATTCAAATTTTTGCCGCATATTCCAACCGCAGCGGGGGCAGAATGGAATTACGGGCGCAGGCGAGAAAGCGGCTAACGCGGTTTCGGTCTCGCCGGGAGCCGCGGGAGCCGGCGCAGGGTCCTTTTCGGTTTGGGCCGGCGCGTCTTCGGTCTTGGCGGGAGCCGATTCTGCCGGGCCCGAAGCCGACTCCTGCGCAGCTCGGTCGTCGACGACCTCCAATTGCCGCAAAACGGACTCGTACTGCCCCCGAATTTGCGGCGCAATTTTTTCTAGTTGCTGCTGCTTTTCTTTTTGCTTGTCTAAGACCGCGGCTACCGATTTAGCCTCGGCCAGCTGGGCTTTAACAAATTCAACCGCGCCCGGAGCCATTAAATTAGCGTCAATTAAGATGTCGGTGCGCGACGATGTTGGCAGCGTTTCTTTAACTTTAACCAGCCACTCTCCAAGGTCAGCGGGAATGGGGTCGTTGTCTTGCCAGCCAAATTGCGCCAGCGTTTTGCGCGTAAAATCCGACACATAAGGATTGTCAACCAGTTCCATTTTAATCTCTCCCAATTATCGGGTAATTGCCGTCGATCTTGGTCGCGTCAGACGTAAACTCCGGCGTACTATACGCTGAATCTAGTTTCGGCGCTGCTCCGCGGTCTTTATTAATCAAGCCGCCCGCGTTTTTTGTGACGAGGTTGAGCTTTTGCTGCATGTAAGCTGCTTTATCCACGAGCCATGTCCGCCCAGGAAACGGGTACGTCTCGTCACAAATTTTTGATGAAACTCCGCGCTCGGTCCATTTTTTTGTTGTCTCGCCGGATAACTTGGCCATTTGCTGCCAACGGTCTTCGTAAAGCAAAAAGTTTTTAACGCCGTATTGCTCTTCCGTTCGGAACGAAAACTCCATGAGGTCTATAACGTTTTCGTTGCCCGGTTTCTTTTCGCCCCAGAATTGAGTTTCTAGCAAACTCTGATCTATTTTGCCGCCGAGTATAGGCAGCTCTTTATCGATTAATTTGCGAATTTTAGACAGCGCAGCGTCAACTTGTTTTTTGCAATCATCGTCGCAGCCTGAGACAAACCAGCCGCCCTTGGCCGCCGAGTCTGTAAAAATGTGGCCGCTTTTCACAAATATGCTGGCGTCGCTTAATATTCCGCCGCCCACAAAAAGTGCGCTTTCGGTGCCGACGAGCCCGGACAACAAAGACACCTGCTCCGAAAACATGTTGGCTTTTTGCGCGTCAGTCAGGCCAAAAAACTGATAAACAGCGCCTTCGCGGTTTACAAAGTTGAAGATGTTATTCGATTTCGTGATGATATCTCTTTGACCCTGCCCGGCGTCTAACACAATTTCGCCCGGTTTAAGCTCCGGGCGCGAGCCGTAGGCCGTGCGCAAATAAATCTGATTGCCGACGCCGACGATGTTTGAATTAGGCGCGCGCAGCACAACGCCGCCGAAGCTAACATCATCTCCGCATTTTTCAAAATCGTAGTCGCGGTTGGCTGCACGACTTTCCAGCAGAATGCCGCCGTCAACTTCGTCGTTGCCGGCCATCATCATAATGTGTTTTTCGCTTTTTACGCGCACGCTCTTATTGGTTGTCGACAGGTCGATGCTTTCGTTTGCGCGGACAATGCAATCCGAACCCGACCAGATTTGCGCGTGCCGGCCAGATTTAATCCAGACATCGCCGGGCGCAGACAACGTCAAACAACCGCCCGACATCCGAATTTCTGCGCCGTAGCCGTCTCCAATAACTACGCTGCCGTCTTCGAGCAAAGATACAAAGCTTTCTGTTTCGTAGAAGTTTTGTTCTTTGTACCTGTGGTCGATTTTGAACGATTTGGGTTGCGGCTGCTTTAAATACATTGACCCGCGCAATTCCGCAAACGCTGGAATTTTTTGTAATGCTCCCGCTTGGCCAGCGTTAACAAGTTCACTTTGCTCCCAAACTTTGTAATCTTGCGCATGCCAATAAAACGCATGCGCGCCGGAGTAGTTAAATAAATACGCGTGCAGATCTAATATGCCGGCCGCGCGCTGCAAATTCGGCCAGTCTTTGTCGGTAGCGTTAATATCGCCGGTAATTACGTGCTCATCACCAGCGCCAAATTTTCCGCTGGCTTTATAGTTGCTGCTCGCGTTATCGCCGGCGCTGTCTTCTGGTCGTTTAAGTCTTTGCGGAACGGGCAGCAAAATACGTTTTGACAGCACGATGCCTTTGGCGGACGCGATAAACCGGCGCCCGTCTAGCCCGACGTTGTCTTCGTGTAACCCATACGCCGGCTTAACTTGATGGGTTGTTAATTTTTTGTCGCCGGGCTCGCAATTTGACGGCAGCCCCAGCACTTCCGGAGCGATTTCGTATACTTTTTCGGGCGTGCCTGTGTTGCCGGGTTTATACGTCCAATAATCCAACCCGGCTGGCGGCGCATGTACCTGTGTGCGTCCGCCTTGGCCTAAATAGCCAAAAAAATGCTGCGTACGGTGATAAGGCTGCTGAAATTCGTTCTTATTTTCCCAGTGCGCGTAATACGGTTTCTCGCGCGGGCATTGATACGTTTTAAAACTGTATTCCTGTACGCTTTTGGCGTCTGTATTCAATACGCCAACGGCTTCCCACGGATACGGCGAATAGCCTTGCGTGTCGTTGTACTCGGCTTGGTCCATAAACGCTTCACGTTCATGGCCGGCCGTCCAAACTTGCAGGTTATAGCCCGCTACGCGCAACAATTGATCGTGATAAAAGCCGAATATGCCCGTAAACTCATTCACGGCTAATTTAACCATGAAATCGTCGAGCGTAATGCCAATACCGGTGCGCGCTGTTGCTCCCCACTCGTTGCCTAAAGTTAAATCTAAAGGCCGCCCCGAATTCGCAAATATAATGGTATTTTGCGGCGCGTTATTTTCCTCGTCTTTATTCTTCGCGCGAAACTGGTCGATGTGTTTTTTGTGCGCGTAATCAACGGCTGTTCGGGTTGTTTGCGACACGTAATCGGAGTTTGAGATTACGCCCGGAATGCTGTACGGCAAAGCTCCAAGAATAAATCCGGTTGCGTATTTTTCGTGTAGAAGAATGAAAACAGGCGTGCCCGGCGAGTATGTGTTAATTTCAACTGCGCCAAGATTGCCGATACCGCCCGTCCGCGTTAACGGCGCCGCAACAATTGTCGATTCTTCTTCGACTTGCACGCGGTAGCAGTTCGCAATCGGCGTGCCGTCCATAATCACGCCGAACCGAATGCGCGATTTGTCGGCTAGATTGTGAACGTAATTGCGCAGCTTTGAATACGGGTCGCTAGCTGGCCGCGTCTGCCCTATGTAAGCGCTCGTGGCAAACGGAGAACTTTGGGCAGTTTCTTGTGAAAATTGCTTTAGCGGGCGATTGGCGTTTTGCTGAAAGTTAAACGTTGCGGTTTCAGGCGTAGCCCAGACTTTACCGGCGCTCTCGTTCGGCAAACTCATTTAATCACCCTAATGCGGCCAAAAAATTGCCGCATATAACATAAGCGGCGGTTGCGCAAAGCGCAACCGCCGCTATTGTTACTTATTTACGCAGCGTTAACGCGGATTAAGCTCCGGGGCCGTAAGCTCCGGGGTTTTAGAGGAAGAGAGGCGTGCCGGTAAAGCCACCGCCAGCGCCAGTGTTAGCGCCACTGACGATCGGCCCGCCAGCACCAGCACCAGCGCCAGCACCAGCACCAGCGCCAGTGCACGAGGAGGGTGAAGCTGCCCTGCCTCCCCCTGCATCTGAAGCCCCGCAGCTGCATGGCGCCCCAGAAGCCTCCCGCTGGTGGAGGGTTTGCATGGGCGGGCAGACCTTCTTCATGTCGCTGGAGACGCGCCAAACAGCATGGGAGCTTCCCCCCGGCGGCGCTGTTGCAGAGGAAGCAGAGCTGGCGGCGCTGGGTCTTTCGGATGCTGCAGCCGCGCAAATTTTT
>RGUK01000120.1 GCA_010027825.1 bacterium | reverse complement strand
CCTTGTAGTTGATCAAAAATGTAGCGCGCGCACTACCCATCAAACCTTTTAGGTCAGAGACGAGCACCGCTTTTTCTTGTTTGTTCATAGTAAATCCCCGTCCAGATTAGTCTACCGCTATATCATCAGGGCTGATGGAGATGCCAACACCCATGGTCGATGAAATAGTAATTTTCTTTATGAATTTACCCTTGGAAGTAGCAGGCTTGCTTGCCTTAACAGCCTGTACAAGCGAGCTTAGGTTTTCGAGCAGTTTGCCTGAACCGAAGGATACTTTTCCAAATGGTGCATGAAGCACGCCGGTTTTATCGTTTCTGAAGGAAACACGGCCTTTTTTCAAGTCTGATACGATGCTGGCTACATCGAAAGTTACGGTGCCTACTTTTTTGTTAGGCAACAAACCTCGAGGGCCCAGAAATTTAGCAACTTTGCCCACGGCGCCCATCAAATCAGGGGTAGCTACTGCGGCATCAAAGTCCGCCCAGCCGCCCTCAATTTTTGCGATCAGGTCTTCCACACCGACAAAGTCAGCACCAGCTTTCTTAGCTTGGTCTTCGTACTCGCCCTTGGCAAATACAACAACGCGCATCTTTTTACCGGTGCCATGAGGCAACAGTACGGAGCCGCGCACCGTTTGCTCGCCCTTAGCAGGGTCGATGCCAAGAACTACGTCAGCGTCAATCGACTCATCAAATTTAGCAGGAGCATTTTTGCAGATGAAATCGAGTGCGCCTTGCCACGTGGTAATTGGCGCAGCCGCCAATTTTTCTTTAATTTGGAGGTATTTTTTACCTTGCTTACTCATAGCATATCCAGTTCAACTTGGTGACAAACACATTAATCAACAACAGAAAGGCCCATGCTACGAGCGCTTCCAGCAACGATCTTTTTTGCCGCTTCGATATCAACAGCATTCAGATCTGGCATCTTAATTTTTGCAATCTCTTCAATGAGCTTCCAGGAGATCTTGCCGGCTGAAACTGAGCCAGGAGCCTTGGAACCCTTTTGGATATTTGCTTTTTTGCGAATGAGCTCTGATACAGGAGCAGTTTTCAGAACAAAGTCAAAGGTCTTATCGGTATAGACTGTGACCAATACCGGCACTGTTTCGCCCTTGCGACTGCCTGTGGCCGCATTGAACTTCTTGCAAAAATCCATCAAGTTAACTTGATGCTGACCAAGCATAGAACCAACTGGAGGAGCAGGGTTGGCGGCACCGCCTTGTAGAAGGAGTTTAACTTTAGCTTTTATTTTCTTTGACATGGTCTGCCTACCTTTAAGACATTAAAACTACTTTTTAACCTGATCAAAACCTAACTCAACCGGCGTGTGTCGACCGAAAATGCTTACCATAACGGTGAGTTTCTCACGCTCTTCATCAACTTTATCGATGATCCCAACAAAGCCAGAAAACGGACCGCTGGCGATGTGGATTTCGCTGCCAACAATGAACGTTGTCTTTTCGTGCGGAACGAGCAGTTTGCCCGACATCTGAGCGAAAATACGATCCACCTCTTTTTCAGAAAGAGGCACAGGACTTTCACCACCCAAAAAGCGCGTCACACGAGGCGTGGACGAAACCAAACGATAAGTATCGCCAGTCATCTCCATTTGAAGCAGGAGATAACCAGGGAAAATTTTTTCTTTTTTGCTCTTGTTATCGGCTAAGAAAGAGGTGACCTCGCCAGCAGGAATCAGGATTTGGCCGAAGAGATCTTGCAGATCTTCTTCTTGTGCGCGCTTCTCAATGTCCGTCTTAACGATATCTTCAAAACCCGTATAAACCTGAACCACGTACCAGCGTATCATTGTGCAACCACATCATTCTTCAAGTTCAACTACTGGCTCAACATCTTGATGATGTAGGCAAAGCCAGTATCCATGCTGTATAAAATCGCTGCAAACACTGCAACCAGAATGCAAACAATTATCGTTGATCCAATCAACTCATCGCGACTAGGCCAACTTACTTTCAGAAGCTCAGCGTGAACTTCTTTCAGAAAAGTCTTAATGCTTACCATTGCTCATGTCTCCAGGTATGGGGGTGAAAGGTGGCAGGCCAGGAGGGATTCGAACCCCCAACCCGCAGATTTGGAGTCTGCCGCTCTACCAATTAGAGCTACTGGCCCTCTCTCACTATTTAGTTTCTTTATGAGCTGAATGTTTGCGGCATTTGGCGCAGTATTTGCTCAGAGCAAGCTTGCCAAAGTCACGCTTTTTTGAAACGCGTTTGCTGTAATTTCTCAGGCCGCAACCTTCGCATTCAAGATGAACAATCACTCTATTCTTTGCCATTGTAATAACTTTCGCAACATCGCGTTTCATGGAGCCCGCGACCGGGTTTGAACCGGTGACCTCCACCTTACCAAGGTGGTGCTCTACCAACTGAGCTACGTGGGCGCCTACATCTAATCTTGAGGTACTACAGAAGTGTGAACCGTAAAGTGCACAGATGACTTGTCCCGCAAGCCACACAGTAATTACGCATTCAAGCGCACAAACTGCTGCTCGCAGGCACAGTATAGAAGATTTTGCTGGAGCTGGCAACTGGACTCGAACCAGCGACCTGCTGATTACAAATCAGCTGCTCTACCAACTGAGCTATGCCAGCATTTGGAGCGGGAAACGGGTCTCGAACCCGCAACCTTCAGCTTGGAAGGCTGACGCTCTAGCCAATTGAGCTATTCCCGCCCAAACAAAATCGTGCATGTCTACGGCTACACCCTTAGTACGGTATTTTTGCTACCAGTATAAGCTGATTGCCTCCTCGGGCTTGTTTTATACGTTGCGGCCGCGCCATACGAAGCCTTAGCGAAGTATGACCGTGCCAGTCGTAGCCTATTGCGGGCAAAGACTGGTGGGGAGAACAGGATTCGAACCTGTGAAGGCAGAGCCAACGGATTTACAGTCCGTCCCCTTTGACCGCTCGGGAATCTCCCCCCGACGTACAATTTCAAGCGACAAGTGCTAATAAGGATAGAGATTTTATGAAAGATTTCAATGATTTTGAGTGCTAAATCAGACAACTGGCAAATTTTTCAAATGGGATTAAAGAACCGCACTACCATGGATTATTTGTGATCAAATTGATAATCCGATGGTCTGCGTCTGTGGGATCGTGCGAAGCCATCACGTGGCAGGTTTGCTTAGCCAGCTCGGGACGCTGGAGGAGAGGGGCAATTACCTGGGGCCATTCAATGAGGCAGACGCTTTCCCGTTCGTGCAAATATTCATCAAAGCCGGCCATGATGAAATCATCTATGGATGCTATCCGGTACAGGTCGAAATGATGGAAAAGCTTACCCGAAGCGCTCTTGTAGTCATTTACATAGGAAAAAGTAGGGCTGGTTATAAGGCCAGCAACGCCCATTTTTGTAAGCAATTCGCGCACCAAGGTTGTTTTCCCGGCCCCCAACGGTCCTTCTAGGGTGATAATCCGGTGCGTGGTGAGCAGCGGCACAAGCGTTTGGTCAATAAAGGCAGGTACCTGGTCCAGGGTTAAAATGATGCGTTTTTCCATAAATTAGCTCAGTTTTTTCAGTTTTTTTGCGATGGCCTTTTCCACCTTGGATGGCGTATATCCCTTGCTATTTCGCTTGGGGGGGGTAGCATCTTCTGGCTTAGGGCGAATTATCGCACAGGCTTGCTCCATAAGGGCATCAAGCGCTTGTGTGCTGGCGTCTGTATTCTCACCTAGACCGTCTCGGTCGTAAATGACCAAGTCCGCATCGCTAGAATGTTGCAACGTGTTGGGCTGGCCAGCCAGGGCGTGTTGCACCAGTGTATAAAAATCTTGAACGCTTAGCCAGTCTGCCCCCAGGCGTTCTACCGCCTCACGCAACGCTCTATCCAGGGTGATAACAAGCGCTTGGTTGCTACGCGAACGGCTTACGTGTTCTATGATCCAGTCATCGGCCGACATGCGAGAACCGCTGTAAAGCAGGGCGATCCCGTCCTTGACCACTCGGGTTGCATGTGTGCTTGCTCCTCCATCAAATACGACCGTAATCTGCGTCCCCTGACTCTTTTTGGTTTTATGGTATGCGGCAAGCTGCCTAAGGAAAAGGGCTTTTGGTTTATCCAACATGCCCTTGTAGCCGGGAAAGAGATGGTTGAGCAAATTGTATCCATCGATCAGAATGTGCATGGCCCCCCAGGAATCATTGTAAAAAAGTTATCTTTTCGTTACTTTACCAGTATTACGGCTAGAAGAACAACCGCGCAACACATAACCATGTACAAGGGGCTTCATGTCGCAACTTGCTCACCTGCGTCATAAGATTCGTTCGATTCAGACGACCAAAAAGATCACCCATGCTGTGCGGCTCGTTTCTATGGCCTTCTACAACAAATTAGATAAGGCAAACCAGCCATTGACTACCTATAACCAACAGCTCAAGAACACCTTTATTCAGTTGCTTGCTGATAGCAGTGGATGGGTTAACACTGTTTTAACGCGTAGCGACGTGTTAGACCAGCGGCCTTTGTTTGTGGTTGTGTCAACTTCCAAAGGGCTCTGTGGCAGTTTGAACTCGAATCTTTTTCGGTATTTGCAACAGGCACTTTTTTTAGATGAGAAACAAGAACCGTTTTTTATTGCAATTGGTACCAAAGCTATAACGCACCTGAAAAAGCAAAACAAGGGAGTCCTGGTTGCCAGCTACCCAGAAGTTACCACCCACAATCTGTCTGCCCTTGCTGACGAGTTAATCGAAAAAATCATGTTCGGCTCCCAGCCATATTCGTCTGTGTCATTTTTCTCCAGCCAGGCAAAATCTTTCTTCTTTCAGCGCCCCATCAAAACAACCGTGTTGCCCCTTGCAGTAGATAATTTGGCACAAGAAGCTCAGCAGGCAGGAACGGCGGATTCGCTTATTTGGGAACAATCAAAACAAGAAGTGCTCGATTTTGTTGCCGCCCGCTACCTGCGTAGCATTGTTATGCAAATTCTTTTTGACGCTATGCGTGCTGAACATGCGGCGCGCTTTCTTGCTATGGAAAATTCCACCAACAACGCAGAGAAGTACCTAGAGCGTTTAACCCTTCAGTTCAATAAGATGCGTCAAGCTGCTATTACAAAAGAGATATCTGAGCTTTCTGCTGGGATGAGTCAGCGATAGGCATATCGCTCATCAGTTGGACCTGAGCGCCTAGCGCGCAGAGCTTGCTATCAAGTCCGTCATAGCCCCGCAGCAGGTGATGTATGCCCGCGATCCTTGTTTCTCCTTCTGCCACCAGCCCGGCGAGCAAAAATGAACAAGAGGCTCGTAAGTCGGCGGCAATCACCTCGCTGCCGTAAAGCATGTCCACGCCTCTGACCGTTGCCACACTGCCCTCAACGCTGATCTGGGCGCCCATTTTGGCAAGCCC
>RGUK01000119.1 GCA_010027825.1 bacterium | reverse complement strand
TTCCAACGCAAGCGTCTGCAGCGCTGTCTTATGTGCCGCTAACTGCTGTTCTGCTTGCTGGCGCACTTGCTGCTGCACTGTTAGCAAATGCTGCTGTGCGGCAAGCAGTTGTTGTTGGAGTTGGACGTGCAGTCCGTGCTTGCGTATGAGAACCTCTTCGGCGGCTGCAAGCTCTTTTTTGCGTGTTTCTAAATCATGTTGGTTGACTGAGGTTAGGCTACTTTGGTGGAGGTGGCGCCAGGTGCTAATAAGTTCTTGCACCTGTTGCACGCGCTGGGCAGAAGCGCTTGCCTGATCAGCTAGTTTTTTCTTTGCTTCTTCCACCTGGCTTAGTTGCGTAGTGAGCAGCGCATGCTGTTGTTGTAAGACGCCCTGTAATGCGTATTTTTCCTCTATCGCTTGAGCAAGGCTGGCTAGCGCTTGCTGTTGCGTTGTCAGCTCTTGTTGTAGGGCTTCTTCTTGAGCTACTTGCTGCAAGGCCTGCTGGATGCTAAAGGAGAGCGTCTTTTTTTCTTGCTCGAAGCTGCGGGCTTTTTCTAGCGCAGACTGCTGCAGAGCATCATATTTGTTGAGCCCCAAAATGGTGCTTAGAATTTGTTTGCGTTCCTTAGCGGACTTTTTGGAAAACTCGTTGGATTGCCCTTGGCGGATGAAGGCAGAATTTACAAAGGTATCAAAATCCAAGCCAACTAAGCTCTGTATTTTTGCCTGCGTTGCACGGATAGTTTTGTCCGTCAGCGAGATGAAGCGCTCCTGACCTTCCTCGTACACTTCAAAATCAAGGGCTGCATAAGGCTTGCCATGTGTTTTCGCGTATTCTCGGCGGACGCGGTAGCGGCGATTGTTAAAGAGAAAGGTTAGGCTCACCATCATGCGTGTTTGCCCAAGCCTGACCAAGCCGTCGTCAGCTTTTGCCGCACCGGTGACCTTGCGTGCTTGCCCCCACAAAGCCCATGTTATGGCGTCTAGCAGAGCTGATTTGCCATTGCCATTCTTGCCCGACAGGCAGATGAGATGATAATCCTGAAAATCAATCGTCTGCGTTGGCTCGCCGTAACTGAGGAAATTTTTAATCTCTAACGTTACTGGGATCATGCGTGGGTATGCTTTTCGATTACGATGCGGTATCCTTGACCGGCAAGAGTATAGCACAGGTTTTGGAGTTAGGAGATGATTGACCGCCGCTACTTTCGTTATTTTGATTGGATTAGCTTTGGTTTAGCTGTTGCCATGGTGGCCATGGGCCTGCTGTTTGTGTTCAGCGCTACCTATAAGCCAGATCAGCCGTTCTCCCTTTTCTTTAGAAAGCAACTGATGGGGGCGCTGAGTGGGTTTGTAATCTACTTTGCTTTTTGCGTAGCTGATATCAAGCGTCTTTCTCGCTGGGGGCTTGTGTGTTTTGGAATAACTATTCTTTTCCTCATGTATTCCTTTGTTGGTGGCATGGTAGCCTTAGGTGGTAAGCGATGGATTTCTTTAGGGTTCATACGCTTTCAGCCATCTGAGCTTGCTAAGTTGTTTTTACCCGTATTCATAGCTTCCCACTTTACCGAGCTCGAGGCACCCAAGTACACGCTCAAATATGCGCCGCCCTTCAAATCTTTCCTTTTCCCCCTAGCAGCACTCTTTTTGACCTTTGTACTTATTCTCAAGCAACCAGATTTAGGCACCGCTCTGTTGGTATTGATCTCAGGATTTGCGCTGCTCTGGTTTGTGGGGATGCCGCGTACGTTCTTTGTGGTGTTGGGACTGTGCTCTATTGTAGCGGCTCCGGTGTTGTGGAAAGTGCTTAAGCCTTACCAGCAGAATCGCATCTTAGTTTTGTTTGGGTATGGGGATGTGCGCAAGGAGCGTTACCAAGTTGAGCAGTCAAAAATTGCTATCGGCTCAGGGGGGTTGACGGGCAAAGGATTGCTCCAAGGGACCCAAAACAAGTTTGAATTTTTGCCCGAAGATCACACAGATTTTATTTTTTCAGTAATCTGCGAAGAGCTGGGATTTATGGGGGCATTAATAGTTATAACACTGTACACCGCATTGGTAGCCCGCTTGGTTTACGTTTTGCTTCAGGTCCATAACTTTTTCGAGCAGATTGTTGGTTTTGGCTTGTTGACGCACATAGTAGTCTCGGCTTGCATCAACATCAGCATGGTCACCGGCATGTTGCCGATTGTGGGGATTCCCCTGCCTTTTTTTAGCTACGGCGTTACTAATTTATGGATAAATTTGGCCAGCTTAGGATGGCTTAGTAACATCATAATTAGGCGATTTTACTACTAAAAGCATCAAAAAACCGCTAAAATAGTAGTTTTTGCTTCAGGTGCATTTTTACCAAAATGTCACATTTTTTATTCAAATTGAAAATAATATATCCTCTGATACAATAAGCCTAGAGCATATTGAATGGAGGAATTTTTCATGAAAAGGTTATTTTTACCGTTGATGACAATCCTTATTTCAGCCTTTGCTACTATCCAGGCAGGGCCAACTTCATGGTTGGGAACATTGCGGATGATGTGGCGTCATTGTGTGCCGCATAGCAATCTGTTGTTTATGCCTGCATGCAATGAGCTTAAAAAGGCTGAAAAAGCGTGCGAATCAACACAGCGATTCAATCTTTTTCAATACACTGCGGTGCTTCGCCAACAAGTGGCAACACGACCTGCGGTCCCGCTCTCTCCTGTACGGCTGCAAGCACAGCACAAGCTGAGCGCTGCTCTGCTTGGTGGAGCTGTTGTTGCTGGAAGCCTGGCGTCCTGCCAGGAGGAGAAAGATGATGCTGTAGTAAGCGCGCCGGCATATGTCCTGAGCGATTTAGACAAAAAATTCATTGAAGCTATTGCTACCAAGAATTATACAGCTATTGGCATGTGCTATTTCCGTGGCGCGCGCATAACTGATGACAATGTTGATTTCTTGATACAAAAGATGGATCCATTAATCCCTACGGCAGTTGAGGCCAACGCGCCTGACCAGGAAGGGAAGACGTGGATGCATCATGCGATTAGACTGCACCAGATTAAATTGCTGCAAATGCTGCTTGAGCGTGGTGCGGACATTAACATCCCTGATAAAGCAGGATGGACCCCGCTCCATATGGCCGCTTGGATGGGACGTCCGGAAGTTGTTGCGTTTCTGCTGGCAAACGGTGCCAATCCATGCGCTTACGATATCTATGGAAAACAGCCCCACGAGGTTGCGCGCAAGTATAAAAACCACGAGGTAGCTGATTTGTTGAAGGATGCGGCAGAAAAAGCTGCAGTGCCACCAACTATTTCATAGTAGGTTTAGATCAACCATTAATGTTAGAAGCAGAGGAGCGCTCGATATTTTGTTGGGCGCTCTTTTTTGTTGAGGCTAACGGAAAAAGTGCTTGCGCTTAGACCAGAAAAGCCAACAGATAAGCAGCGCGAAAAGCGCGTGTATAAGGGGTGATTGCCGCAGGTCGCTATGAAGCCACCACGGCACGTTGCTTGCGTAGGCTAAGCACGGTATCCGCCGCAAAAAAACTTTTACAAATACCAGCCCGGCATGGGCTCCCATGCCAACATAGAGCGTTCCACTCATTACAAAAAGCTGCGCAAGCAGTATCCCGAGCAAAAATAAACCGATCCCTAGGGGCAAATTGCTGCTGAGCAAGTGCCATGGGGCCGTAATGTCATGCGCTAGCATGAAGATGAGGGCGCTTAGCAAGATGCTAGCGGTCTTGCCCAAACCACCTCGTAGCAAGAGGGGGATGATGGTGCCACGGAAAATCGCTTCTTCGGTCCATGCGAGGAAAAACGTTGCTACAAACCCTAAGGCAAGCGATGGGAGCACTGACCAACTTAATGTTGTAGGCAGGTAAGCGTTTGCCCAAGGTGTTAAGCTCAGCACCAGCAGGGTGGAGGTATGCAATGCTGCAAATAACCCAAACATGGCAAAAAAGGGCTTTAACCAGGCGCGCGTTCCTAAGAAGGCTGCATTGCTGTGCCAAAACATTTTCCATTCATTATTCGAGTGGGTTGCGGCAAGCAAGAGCAGATGCATCATGACCACAAGGGTGAAAGCGATTTTGCCAAGGCCACGGTTAGCCAGCAAAGAGAATGCCGGATCGCACCAGAGGGCGACTGGCTGGATGAGTAAGAAACAGATGAAAATAGATAAGGCCGATAATGCTATCGGCCTTATTACATCAAAAAGCTTTGTCACGCGATGTAGAGAAGAAATCATGCTGAGCGTAGTTGTTCTTTCAGGTGTTTGCCTGCTTTCCAGCGTGGAACGCTGATTGCTGGCAAGCTGATGCGTTGTTTCGTTGATGGGTTGATGCCAACGCGTGCTGGGCGCTTAGACAGCCAGTACGTGCCAAAACCGGTCAAAGAAACTTTTCCACCTTTTTTGAGCGTTCTTTCAACGATACGCGTGAAAGATGACAGAACTTTAGCAATGTCTTTTTTGCTAAAATTTGTTTCTTCGCTCAAAGCGGCTATGAGTTCGCTTTTGTTCATGGATCTCTCCCACAATGGTTACACCTGTGTTCGATACAGTTTCAATGTGAAATTTAGAGAGCGTTGTTTGCTTTGTCAAGAAAAAGAGCGGCTAGAGTGCCGTTAAAACCGCCTCTTTTGTAAGAAGAAATTTTGCTGATAAAAAAAAGTGCGCATTCAACGATGCAGTCGTGCTTTTTTTGACTGCGTGTAATGTGCTTTGGAGGGCAAAGTTTTTGCTGCTAAACTAGCGTAATTACGGACAATTGCAAACGAGGAAGCACATGTTTGTTGATACGCATTGCCATCTTAATATAATGGCGCCAAAACAACCAGCAGAGCCCCTGCAAGAGCATCACTTCATGCATATTGATGTTGCCGTGCGCGAGGCGCAGGCGGCAGGTGTTACCACCATTATTAATGTGGGTACTGATTTGATAGAGAGTGAAGCTTCCATGGCTATTGCCAAGCGCTACCCAGGCGTCTTTGCAACGGTAGGCGTACATCCGACCGATTGCAATGCATTACCAGCAAGCCCGCAGGACGTGGTTGGCGCGTTGCGCTCGTGGCTCAAACACAAAGAGGATCATAAGATTGTCGGGGTGGGGGAATTGGGATTAGATTTTTACCACAAGCCCTATGATGAGCAAAAACAAAAAGACTACTGCCGTGCGCAAATTGAGCTTGCGCTTGAGTATCATCTGCCGGTGGTCATTCACGTTCGTGAGGCAGCTGATGAAGCACTTCGGTTATTAGAAGAATACGTTAAGCAGGGCCTGCGGGGTGTTATGCATTGCTTTCAGCAAGAGCAGTACGTCGCCGACCAGGTATGTGCCTGGGGCTTGCTTGTTGGCCTTGATGGGCCGATCAATTATCCAAAGAATGCGGCGCTGCGTGAGACGTTTAAAAAGATACCGCTTGAACACATCGTGCTAGAAACTGATGCGCCCTTCTTGCCGCCACAGCAACTGCGTGGCAAGCAAAACCGACCCGCCT
>RGUK01000118.1 GCA_010027825.1 bacterium | reverse complement strand
AAGGTCGGATTCTGTTTTACTGGCGACGGCGCCCGCGGTGCTGTCCAAGCCGGTATTGCTTTCAGCCTCGCCTACCACCAGCAGATTTGGGCGAACTTCGTCACGGGCGTGTCGTCCGGGTCAGTCTGTGCGGCGGCGTATTCACATCTGGGCCCGGCCGGCTGTGCCGAGCTTTGGGCGGGCATCAAAAGCATCTTTTCGGTCTTTCAGCCCAACTGGTGGATCTTTGGCAAGACGGGCCTGATGAACCAGTGCCCGATGGAAAAACTGGTTTACAGAGCAGTCCAGAACCATCCGCACTGTGAAAGTGTCGTCACAAGGCTCAATATTGCGACAGGTGACCTGCAATATGTCTCAAATTTCAAAGTTTCGCGACACGATTTTGCCGAGGCCGTCCTGGGCAGCGTCGCCATCACGGGTTTGGTCCAAGACCGCAACGGCTGGATTGACGCCGGCAGCAGGCAATTAGCCCCGGTGAGTTTATGCGTCGACGCGGGCTGCACGGATATTTACGTCATTGCCGGCCGACCGCTGCACCAGATCGCCCAGTGGAAAAAACCCCGCGGAATCTTACCGGCGATCCCCACGGCCTTGCGGGCACTGGATTTGACGCTCTTTGAAATCACGTTGCGGGATATTAATTACTGGACGGGCCCCGATGCCCCCGAGTCTGCGAAAGACATCAATATTTATCTCATCCAGCCCACCGATTTGTTTTACGACAACGTGGATTTCAGGTGCTGTGCTTCGGGAGTCAAGCTCGGCATGTATAATTACACGGGTCGCAATAAAGAAGAACTGCGGATGCACTTTCAACGGTATCCGCTCAAGCAGGCCGTAAGGCGGTAGTTATGAAAACCATCAACGCCTTTTTGTTTGTCATGACGACGCTGGCCGTCATTTTGGGCTCGTTTCTGACTTGGTTTTTAATCTACATGAGGTAATCCGTGGAAAGCTTGGCCCTCGTGGTGTTCGTGATTTTCTGTGCTGTGTTTTTATGCGGCCCGGTGGCGGTGCTCTTAGCCGTCAATAAATGGTCGCTGCTGGCCGTGATCGTGGCGGCCGTGGCGTGCTGGCTGGGAATCTATTGGTATCTCACGGTCTATACGTTGTTTAAACATCTCGGCTTAGTGTCGGTCGCATGCGGGCTCTACGCCATGTATTACGTGGCCGAGCATCTGGTGCGCTCATGAACGCTGCCCAGGACGCGGCAATTCAAGCGGCCCAGCAGACCGCCGCCCAACGGTTTCAGCCCGACTACACGCCCGAGCAATTAGAGAACCTCGGCGTGTATGACTCGCTCTATCGGGGCAAAGGGCCGCGGTTAGCCAGCCTTGGCGAATGGAAACCCGAGTGGATCAGCGAGCACGATCCCAAAGGCTGGGGCCAGTGGTACAAGCGTTACGTGGCTGGCCGAAGGATCCCAGACGAAGACGAGCGGCAGATGAAACGTTGGCTGAGTTTCAAGGCTCGCCACGGCGGGCCATTTGCCAAGAACCCGACACCAAGACGCGGCTGGGCACTGCGAAATTGGGCCATTGATCCCGCGAACTTAGTTGACAAAGACCAGCGCAACGCCGTGGCCGAGATGCTTGACGCATATAAGACCAAAGCCACGCAGCGGCACCTTGCCAAACAAAGTTCTGACTCCATTAATGCATTAATTAAAGCCGAAGCCAATTTGGCAGGCGACAAAGTTTCGTGCCATTTTGGCAATCTCGCACAACACGCACAGGCACAAGCACAGCCAGGGGATGTTTTTCCGGTTTCCTGTCACGAACGTTCCACCGAAGCGGAACCGGGTCAGGTGGTGCGGGCTGTGCCTGTGCTTTTCAAACAAGCGAATCAAAACTTCCTGACGTCTAGTGCAACAAATTTAGCCAACACGGCGTTGCAGCATCCGATTGGCCAGACGGCGTTAAGCGGCGTCTCGCGCGCCTACAACAACTACATGCCGCAAGCCGGCAAAAACATGGTTAAGAAGATGGTGCCGCACTACGGTACGCCGGAACAAATCCAAGAGTACGGCATGGCTGGTAAGTGGCAACCCAAGCCGTTTAAAGATCAGAGTTTTGAAAAGGGTTTTCATATCGCCTCGCACGACCAGTTAGACAGGCAAACCGTAAACGGACAAACAGCCGAACGCACGTACACCGCGATGCAATCATCCGCACCCGTACAGGTGACCGGGACGCCGTTGCACCAGATTGGCTACGGGCTCTCTGGCGGTACGATGCCCGGGCAAACATTCAAACCCGGCGAGCAAGCGTACAACACAACAAACATGATGCATCAACACACTACGGGTGACGAAAAGATTAATCAAAACATGACGTGGGGCCTGACACCCAATGTCCCAAAGTTTCAACCAAACGTGCCCAAGTTCAATTCGACATTTCAAAAACAAAACGCCGACAAGCAAGCCGACTTACTGCCCGAGGTCACACTCCAAGAGCACCAGCAGCGCATCGCCGACAAGATTACGCAAGACAGCCCACGCATGCTCGTCTATCACGGGCTGGGATCTGGAAAAAGTCTCTCGGCATTAGCCGCTGCCGAGGCCGCAAAGAAACTCTATGGCGGCAACTACGGCGTCGTGGTCCCGGCCAGTTTAAAGGGCAACTTCGAGAAAGAAATCAAGAAGTTCACCCGCGGCTCTGACCCCGAGGTCATGAGCTACACGGGGCTCGGCATGGGCAAGCAGTTCAAAGACCAGCCCGAGACGCTCATCATGGACGAGGCCGCCCGGCTTCGCAATCCAGGCTCGGCTATGACGCAGGCGGCCATGCGGCAAGCCCAGGCCGCCAATAGGTTATTACTGCTCACGGGCACGCCGATTACGAACTCGCCGACTGACTTGGCACCACTCGTGGCCATGCTGGACGGCAAAAACATCGACCCCAAAAGTTTCGGGCAACGGTACATCGGTTACAAGAAAGTCAGTCCGGGGTGGTGGAACTGGCTGCGGGGGATCAAGCCCGGCGAGCGGCCCTATATCAAGAACGAAAAAGAACTGCGGGAAATGTTGCGGGGCCGCGTGGATTATCAGCCCAGCAAGACACCCGAAGGCGTGAACGTCAATGAAGAAGTCGTGCGCGTACCGCTTTCCAAAGAACAAGAGAAAATCCAGCACGCCATTCGGAGCAAGATTCCGCCGGGATTTCTCTGGAAATTAGACCAAGAGTTTCCACTGTCGCGCGACGAACTCACACGGCTGAATAGTTTCTTGACCGGATTGCGGCAGGTGAGTCTGTCGACGCAGCCGTTCCGTGCCGACAAAAATCCGCTCAAGGCGTTTGACCAGAGTTCGAAATTACAAAAGGCGTTTGAAAACTTACGAAACACGCTCGACTCAGATCCACGCAAAAAAGCGATTATTTATTCAAACTTCGTGGACTCTGGCCTGGCTCCGTATGCCGCCGGATTAGAGCGGGCCAAGATTCCCCACGCGTTTTTTCACGGCGGTATTAGCCCCAAAGCCAGGCAGGCCGCGGTGGACGCTTACAATAACAACAAATTAAGAGCGTTACTGATTGGGCCCGCAGGAGCCGAAGGTATTTCTACGAAGGGCACGAGCCTGATTCAACTTCTTGACCCGCACTGGAATGAAGCCCGTACCCAGCAGGCCCAGGGGCGCGGTCTCCGGTTTGACTCGCACCGGGATTTGCCCGAGGAATTGAAAAACGTCGCCGTCCAGCGGTATTTAACACAATCCCAAGAACCGGGCTGGTTTGGCAAGTGGTTATTGGGTCGGAAACGGGAGCGGACCGCCGATGAGGTGCTGGAACGTTTAACGGCCGAGAAAGAAGAATTAAACGATTCTTTCCGTAATTTACTACGTGAAGTCGGTTCTCAAAAGTGATGCCGACAACCGCTGAAAACTAGGTATAATCAGTCCTCCCGGCGGCAAGGATGCTGCCCGACTCTCGTCATGGAGGACTGCGGCATGGCTGTCCGCTACAAGAATTACAGTGCTTTGCTGCGCATGCTCAAAAAGCAGTTTCCCGCTGCTTTTCCTGTTTCCGTCAAGCGGATGAAGATCCACAAGCGGCTTCAGGGTTTGTGCTGGAAGTCGGGCAAGCAGTTTCACATTCAAATTGACAACAAGTTATGCGAACACGCCGCGATGGACGTCCTGGTCCACGAATGGGCTCACGCCCGGGCCTGGAACCATCGTTTAGACACCGCCGTGACCGATGAGCAGTTCAATAAGTTAGCCCATGATGCGGCATGGGGTGTGGCGTACGCTGAGATATACTCAGCGTATGAGCAGCACTTTACGCAGTCGGTGCAGTGACACCCAAACCGTTGCCAAGAGACGTGCTCTTGGCTCAACAGAAATGCTGCGGGCGGAAATGCGTCAATTGTCCCTATGAGCCGAAACATGTGAAAGGCAGCACGAAGGTGAAACCATGTTGAACGCATTGGCATGGTTGCTTTCGTGGCTGCCGCCCGCGTGGCGACCGCGGCACATCTTGGCGGTGCGCCAGCGGGCCAGTGCGTGGCGTGCGGTCCGTGCCGCCCATCTGGAAAAAGAACCCGCGTGCCAAGCCTGCGGACGGACTGGTGATGTCATCGTGCACCACGTGATTCCGGTAAGTTTTAATCCAAGCCGTGAGTTAGATCCTGAAAATTTAATCACGTTATGCTCGTCACCGTGTCATATCGTGTTCGGCCATTTCATGTCCTACCATTGTTATAACAAAGACGTGCGGCGGATGGCCGCCGAATACCGCGGCAAAGTTGCCAAACGCCCCTGTCTTGAGAAATTCAAATGACACCTGAAGACCACGCAGACCTGCAAGCCCTGGGCATGACATTCGTGCCTAATTTTATTTCAGCCTTGGAGCAGGTCGATTTATTGGCTCGGCTGATCTTTAAAGACGCCACGCGGAACTTCAGTCACTCAGGCCGGAGTTGCGTGCAACGGTACGGTTCCCGCAAGCCGTATAACAATCACATGATTTCTGAGGTGATTCCGGCCCACTTTGAAAAACTCTGCCAACGTCTGGTAGAACAAAAACTTTTGGCCCGCACGCCTGACTCGGTGACGGTGAACGAGTATCTCAAGGGCCACGTCATTCAGCCGCATATTGACGCATTGGGCGGCGGCCCGGTTGTCACCGTTTTAAGTTTAGGCACGCCGGCGGACATGCGGTTTCGCCGAAAAGACGTGGAAAAGTGTTATACTGTGAATCTTGAGCCCTGCAGTTTAATTCAAATGCGGGGCGACCTTCGATACAAATGGACGCACGAAATTCTCCCCGTGGCAGACACCAGATATTCAGTAGTGTTTCGCTGCAGCCAAGAATGTGAAGACGACGCATGACACCGTTTCAATTTGGCAAAAATTTACGCGTGAAATTAGCCGCGGGTCCGGGTCTTCCTTCGCCGACGGCGTCGTTGACCGGTAAGCCCACGCTGCCGAGTCAGCCTGCAACCGGCACACAAACTGGCACGATGTCGTTGGCCCGGAGCGGGG
>RGUK01000117.1 GCA_010027825.1 bacterium | reverse complement strand
TAGCGGCAACTGGACCGCAGGAGGAGTTGGCTCCGGCCACAATGCCGGCGGCTTCGTCCAATTAGCTCCGGTTCAGTCACGCGCTACACTCGCGATAGAGAACTTCTTGGGCGGGGCAGTCGCTCTCACAAACATCAGTGTCGTCTTCAAGCTCTTGGCCGCTGGTGTTTAATTTTCTTATTTCATAATATAATGGAGGACACAAAGACCAAAAAACTTACCCGGGCTCTGAACAAATCAAAAGCAGAGCGCGAGAAAGCAAAAGCCGCTACGAAGGAAGAGAAAGAGGCTGTGCGAGTAGCAAACAGGACAGGTAAGCAAGCGCTGCGCCTGGCCAAGAAATCAACGAAGACCTCTGAGCGAGCAGAGAAGAAAGTGGCCGTCGCCAAGAAGCATATGGAAAAGGCGGAGACGCTGGTGGAGACTGCAACTAAGCTGCGCGAGGAATCTATGGCTGCTTCTCTGGCATCTATTGAAGCAGTCAAAGCCGTTCAATCCAAGACCGCCGCCGCTACTGCTGCCCGCAAGGCAGCCGCGAAGGCTCAGAAGGCTGCCGCCGATGCGCGCACCGCTCTGAACAAGGTAGGCCGCAAGGCTATGGTCACGTCTGAAACGGCTGAGGTGGTAGCCGCTGAGGCTGCGCCGACTATGGCTACATTTTTTGGTGAGAAGCCGAAGCGCGCACGGAAGGCGAAGGCTGATGTTGCCACAATTAATGATTCATGATATATAAGTCTTTCACCTGAACAGCACGCCAAAGCATTAGCAGCACAGGCCGAGCGATTCAAACATTTAACCGATTTCTAATCATCCTCCAGCTGGTCCTTCTGTAGCTTACTCAAATAGCATACGCCATTAATGTTATCAATAAAGAAGAACTGATGGGCTTCCGTCGCGATGCGACAGAATTCCACCATTTCACGCATGGTCATGCCCGCCGGTAGCCACATACTCAAGAACTCCTTAATGACGCATTCCCACTCTTTCGGTGTCTGCTGCTTGAATACTGCTATAAAGTTAATATTGTTACGCCCCACGGCGCTCATTAGCGTGCGCCCCTGAAAAGACCAGATGCTGGATATCGCAGCATTACGCATAATAGTCATACAGCGGGTAATCTCTGGGTCATTCTTGATTTTGGCATCCACATAATCGTCCGATATAAAACAGATGGGGAACTTATTGTCCGTCAACTGATTAATCTCGTGCGCCTCGCGCAGCAGCTCTGGATGATACTCCTGCGAAATCACGACCTTGGAATCCAAATCCTTATAGATATCGGCCTGCGGATTCATGGAGCACATCAGCGTGATATGTTTAGAAAAATGCTTACGATAGAGATACTTCATCAGCGTGGTCTTGCCGCTACGCGAAGCACCAACCAGCGCAATAGACACGCCACCATTAGTCGGCATAGTCAAATCTAATCGCTTACTAATAAAACTCATTGCCCTAATAGAGACGATGAATTTTCTGCCGCCTGCTATTCTTAGTGCGAGAGCTATCGGAGAGCGTAAAATGATGGGGCCTCCTGCTGTAATGCCACTAGTTGCTACAGCAGCACCACCCCTGTTGGCTGGAGGCCGGTCAAAGGGTCCTGAGATACTTCCTCCGGCGGTCCTCTCAGCGCGTCGCGTCGGTGCGCCTCCGGCTCCGGCTCCCGACATCATTGAGCATGTGGAAGAGCCAAAGAGAAAGAAGGGTCGCCCCAGTAAAAAGGACATACTTGCAGCGCGTCGCGCGAAAGCCTCTGAGGCCATCGCGGAACTGCTTGATAGCAATCCCAAAAAGGAAGACATCCGGGAATACTTTCGGCAACGAGTTGAAGAGTTATCCTCGGCCTAGATATTTCAGAGGAGCCAAATCCGGAACCGTCCGAGGTGGCTTGGTGTATCCATAGCAGGGCCGCGTCTTCGGTGCTTTCCCATCGGCTGACACGGGCACGGCTTTCGGCTTGGGCTGAGAGTGCCGAGGATTCGGCCGCAGGGGCACGGGTGGGAGCTTTGCGGGAGCCTCATCCCTGACTCGCATCGGATCAATTACGGGGAGGGGTGTAATGTCCGCCATTTTATTAGAGCCGTAGATTTTTCCTCCGCCTCTAGTATAAATGTCCGCCCAGGCTCTTGTTCGCGTAGGTGAAGCCCGCGACCTGTATTACGCTGACCACGAGAACTCTCTGAAGCAGAGCATCCCGGTGGAGTATAACACTCGCTTCACGCAGAATCTGAGCAACTTGGCTCAGGGCACCAGCGTCTTCACGATTCCCCCGGGGAACGGTGTGCGCCATGTGGTTTGCGTGATTGGCTATAGCTCAGCGGCGCTGAATGCGGGTGGTGCGCAACAGGGTCTGTATGCGGCTCCCCGGGGCTGGGGCTACCAGGCTATCCGTCAGGTGAGCTTCCGTATCGGTGGTTCTTCTCAATATTTCCTGACTGGCCAGCAGCTGCTCCAGCGCAATATGCGTCTCTCCCGCACCAAGGAGCAGCGCAACTCCATCCTCTCTCTGGGTGGCCAGCAGATGTCCGTTGCGGCGGATTTCGCCCAGGACCAGTTCGCCTATATCCCCATCAGCGTGTTCTGCCCTCCCTCGGCGGATGGTATCGCGCTGCCCGTGGCCGGCGACCTGCTGTCGCAGCAGATTCAGATTACCGTGGAGCTGGCCGCTCCTTCTGAGTGGTGGGTGCTGAACCCTACCCCTGCCGCTCTGACCGGCAACATCCCGAGCGCGTTCTCTACCGGCTACTTCCAGGTGGAGCAGCTGGTGATGCCCGACCGCTCTATGTCGCTGGCGAACCGTGCCGATATGGACACGCACTCTTATGGCCTGCCCATCCATTTTGACCAGCAGGAGACGGTTATCCCCGTGGCGGCCGGTGGTGCCGAGCAGCCTCTGACCCTGACCGGTTTCCGCGCTGGTGAGGTGAAGAAGATTTCCGTGTGGCTGACGAAGAACACTGATGCTCTGAACGCTGGCCGCTGGTACGCGCCCAAGAAAGTCCAGGTGCTATATGCTGGTGTAATCTATTCCAGCTACGATAACGGCTCCAGCCAGATTTGGAATCTGCTGGACGGCACGGCCCCGGCGGCGGTGGATACGACTGCCTTCTCTGCGGCTGGTGGTGGTGGTGGCGCGCTGGTCTCTACTGGCGTGCTGTCTCAGTGGGCGGAGCTGCCGTTCTCGCAGCCTACCGGCGACGACTACGAGGCGACCGTGCTGGTGCACGGGAAGGAGATTACCAACGGCATCGTGAATCTCCAGCTGACGCCTCCTACGGCTGATGCTTACACCGCCCACGTGGTGTATCACTACAACGCGACCGCGAGCTTCTCTCGTGGCTCGTGCGACCTGATTTTCTAAGCAGATAACAAAAATGCCCTACAAGCTCCGTAAGGCACCGCTACGCGATTTGTACTGGGTTGTGGATAGGAATGGCACTCACATGAGTAAAGAGCCGATTCCCCGCAGCCGAGCTGAAGCGCAGATGCGGGCGCTGTACCGTGCCGAAAGGTTGAAGAAGTAATTCACGAATCAAAATGATTCTGCGATTAGTTCTCCGCAGTGAAACGAAGGAATGCTGATGACTATCAGTTCTCAGATACTAGCAGCGTCATAGACCAATCCAGCCTGGAGCGTAACGGGTCATAAAACACTCCGCCTACATCCAGACTCGGTGTCAAAATCTGTCCCTGGTCGTCAAATACTCTGAACTGGACAGCGCCGCCCACAGGCTGGTTCGGCATCCATTGGATGTATTTGGGTGTAGCGAACTGCCGGTAAATGGTGAATGGGGCGCATCCTGGCGGGCAGAATGTCGCAGAGCTGGGCGGCACCGTGCTCTGGGCACCAGCGGGCTCGCCGAGATACACGCGACACAGCACATCACGGGCTACGGGCTGTGACATAGTATCTTTCAGAGCCTGGTTGTAGGTCAGCTGAGGGCTGACGATATCAACATAACGAATCGCCTGGCAATAAGTTGTGCCGCTCACTGCAGTTGTAGAGAAAAACCCGTTAGTGTCATCAAGGCCCATCAAATCAAACAGCTGGCGTGTATATGTAAGGTCATAATTATAAGACGCAGAATTTGTTGTGATAGGCGTGAAAGCGATAGAGCGCGCTGGATTGTTGGTAGCGTATGAAAAGCGGGGGATATTATCTAGCCCATAAACTATAGTAAAAGCAGCAAGAGGTACGCCGCCACCCAACGCACGCACAGCCACCTGAACCGCTGCCGCGAGAGCCGCAGGTGTATAAAATCCAGGAGTCAGTGTGATTTCTACAGGCGCGCCACCATCCCACGCCACATTCATTCTGTTAGTTTTCACATTAATGTTAGGAATCCCCCAAGGAAAGTTGATATCGCTAACCGCTACCCGAGTGAAAAACCCCGACATAATGTTCTCGGTTTTTGTGATTGTGAAATCATAGGGCGATGAGCGGCTGAGAGAAGTTCGTGAATTAGAAACTGTTCCATACCGGTCCTCCGAATCAATACACAGAAGCGACGAACTGACAGGCCTCTGAGTGATTGCTGAATCCTTGGCCGAGTAAATCGGCAGCGCCGAGCCAGCGATGAGATGCGCCATCTTTACATGTGAAAGCGATTTTTATAGCGCCTCACATTCTCATTAAAGTCCGGTGTGTCCCAGAGAATATAGTAGCTTAGGAAACCGGCGCGCCGGGGGTCTCCCGTGTCCAGGTCTTTACGATGGCGCGCTCTATAAGAAGCCGCACGGGTAGAGTCTTTGTGCTGCGTGTAATCGCGATAACCGGTCGCACCAAAATCAGTCTTCGTGCCGTCGCTGAATATCGCTCGCCATTTTTTGTCTGCCCTAGGTGAGCGAACTATCTCAAGCAGTCGCAACATTTTCTAATGTCCCGTTAGAATATGTCGTTGCTGACCTCTACTAATGAGCTTAATTCTATCAGCTCACAGTTTCTGCTTTATAATGAGGGCGCGATGGCTGGAGCGCCCGGACCAGCTGGAGCGCAGGGACCGCCCGGCCCTCAGGGCGTGCCAGGAAACGATGGAGCTAATACTTTTGGGACTTGGCTCTACAATACTAATAATCCACCGTCACCTGAAGACCTGTTTCTAGGGCCGACTGATTTGGTCATTAATTATACGGCAGAGCTGCCGGGTGGACTCGCCTTCCTGCGCGCTGCCCGCAATCTGTTTTTTAGCAACGGCGGCACGCTGACTCTATCATTCCAGCAGGAGCAGGGAACATTCGGGCCGGTCAGCGTCAGCCTCCTTGTATCAGCTTTTGTCATGGATGATATCACCGGCCTCGCCACGCTGACATTCACCTATATTGGTGGAGCTGTCCCACCGTTCGTGTGGGCGGTCGGTCAATCTGTGAATGTTGTTGCGATTGGTGGTGCAGCGGGTCCGCCCGGACCGCCAGGAGCCCCAGGAGCGCCAGGTGGAAACGATTGGTGGAATTATCCAGCAGCGGGGCCAGTTGATTTGAACGGTAATGATATCATCGGTCTGGTTGATATCTCTATGAATGGC
>RGUK01000116.1 GCA_010027825.1 bacterium | reverse complement strand
TCGATCTCTTTTTTGTCTAGCTGAAGCTTTTGTTTAATTTCTTCTAAGAGCTGCAATCTTTCTTCTTTGCTTAGGTCTTTAATCTCCATCATTAATTCTTCTTTTTTAATGCTTTTTACAGCATTAACCTCGTCGATTAATGACAAAAGACCAAACAAACCACCACCATTCATCACTTTTATTCCTACGTTTAGCCCTTCAACTCCTAGCATTGCTATTTTTCTAATATTGTCGATTCCTACCACGATGCCTCCAAGGTTAGTACGCTTAACCCCTTGGCTCCCAACTCCGACAACGCTTGTTCTAGGCTTCGTATTACTTTGTAATCGTGACCAAGATTCGTAAGCTCTTCTTGTCTTTGTTTCTGGTGTTCTGATTGTTTCCCCGTAGGTGATTTCAGTTCCCAATATAATGTTCTCCCACCCATAAGGTAAACTTGTATGTCTTCCATTCCGCACTGATCAGGATTTTTTGACATCCTTCCCTTACGAAAAACTGGCATTACATGAATTCTACGATAGCTGATTAAGCCTTGCGCTTTGAGAACTTCGAGGGTCGCTTTAATTTGTTTAAGTAAGTCGGATTCTGTTGTCTTAGTTTTTGTTCGCATTCTTCGTGAAGGTAAATTTGTCTCCACTTCCCGTTGATTGCGATAAATACTTTTGAGAGATTTGAGCCGCAATGAAAGCACCGTTTAGATTTCGACTTTGACGATTCCAACTAGATCGTTCCTAATGGGTCGTATTCTAACAAATGCGTTAATTTTTTCAGCTTTTTCTTTGGAAATTGTGCCAGCGTCACCGCCCCCACTCTCAATCATGAGCTTATCATTAATTGCAATGGCAACGTGAGAAATAAGAGAGTCTTTTTTTCCAAAAAATAAGACGCACCCTTTCTCAATTTTTGATGATACTTTGCAATCGCTTCGTTCTTTCAATAGCTTAAACCGCTTTTAGGCACTCGCAAACAAAGCCAGAGCAATCCATTCCAGACAACGGGTTGTTCCCGCCGTAAACGTATGGAACACCCACAAAGCGCATTGCATATTGAATTAGCGTTTCAATCATTCTTCAGTCTGATCTTCGTCTAGCCCATTCTCAAGCATATCATCAATTTCTTTATTTGTTTGTTCCATTGAATATAGTTTTTGAAATTGTGGATCAGTAAAATAAGTTTTAAAAAATTCTGCGCTAGTAGCCTGATCACCTTTTTGCAAAGCCTCCGCAAATCTTTGTTCATATGGCGTTCCAGCTACTTTTTGAGACAAAGAGCTTGTCCAAGCCTTGTGCCTTTCTTGGCGCGAAGGCTCGGTTGATGCCCTAACTGCCATATAACCAAGCGGCCCACTTTGTCTAATTCCCCTGTAAACATTTGCACCAATTTTAGCCGCCTTTGGCGATGCCATAAGAGCACCACCCAAACCAACGATCGGGCTTCCGGTAACAGCAGTACCAAAGGCACCGCCCAACCCAACCCTCAATGCGGCAGTAGTTAAATTGGTTCTGGTATAAGATTTTCCGGTCGAGTCTATTGGCAACAAGTCAGGACTAGAAAATGATCGATAGGCAGATAAATTTTCTGCATTTCCCTTAAAATTATTAGTAAGGTTTTCTGTCGATGGTATTCCTGTTTTTGGGTTTATTTGCAGTTTTCTCGTTACAAAGTCCCCATTTGAATTTTTATATACCGTTCTTCCTAATTTTTGAGTATAAAAATTATCCATTGCCTCTATGTTTGACAGTACTTGTGGATTTTGACCGCTTCCGGCGGCAAGCAAATCTCCAATCGGGGCATCTTTTTTTAATAAACTTCGCACGCCCCTAGTATCTTCAATATTGTGCATGGCAGACAAAAGCTTATTTGCTTTTATAAGCCGCAAGTCTGGATTGGGCATTGTTTCAATATATTTCTCTATTTCTTTCCTCATTTTTCTAGCAGTTTTTAATGCCGCCATTTCTGCTCTTGGCCCATTATTGAAAATTTTGCCTTCTTTTAAATATCTTTCATCGGCTATATCCTGTAGTCTTTGTTTTTGAGCGTTTAACTCTTTCAAAGAAATAAACTTTGCTGGTAAGGTCACCGTTACTTGGTTTGGAATATTGCTTGTTCCTTGCTGAACCATTCCACCAACAAAGGCATTTCCCGAAGATTTTTGTTGACCCCAATATCTAGGAAACGTAGACCCACCATAAGGCCCAGTTTGCGGCAAGGTTATTGTGCTTCCTGGTTTTATTCCTGTTTGTGGATAGTTTACTGAAACTGTAGACCCTATTGTGTTGGCTGGCGGCCCATTCATTCGCAATTTTATTGGCTCTGAAACATCCTCTAAGTGTTGAATCATTGCCTCAATTTGCGCCCTATCTTCTTTGTGAGTAAGCGCTATTTTGTTTTTTAATTCATTCAGGTAATCAACAAATGGCCCCACATTTATTTTTTTCCCACCAATAGAATTTTTTTCTAGGGACATTTGAACCATTCTTCCAAGTGCCCTCCTAGTATCTTTAAGCCTTGTCCACATTGCGTGTTTTGTGTCGCCAACCGCACTTGCCAAGCTAGACTCGTTTGAGGCAGGGCCGTATTTTTTGATGTATTCTTCAACTGGATCAGATTCGGCAAAAGATTTAAACGGCTTTGCCGCACTTTCCATTCCAGCCGCTTCAAGAGGTGTTGCAATTTTGGGAAGCACTGTTTTTGATGCCGATTCCGCAGCATCGCCCAGGGTTCTAATTCCTGGCACTATTGGCCCAGGTCTTTTTATGTAGGTTCTAAAATCCCTTCTCGATATTCCCGTTGCGGCATTTCCTAAATAGGCAAACAGTTTATCCGAAGCTTGCCCTAATTTTCCAACCGAACGCCCGACCGTCGGTAATCCGACTTTTCCTAAAACGGCTGAAAGTCCCTTTTCTGCTGGCATCCCAACCGCCAATGGATCAAGTGCCATTTCTGTTAAAAGACCAGCCGCACCTGCACCCGTAAAATCTAAGGCACCACCCCTTTTAAACTTAGTCCATTCGTTTCCTGTATCGCTATAAAGAGAAGGAATTAAGTCTGACATTCCCTTTTGAGTCACCCCAAGCTCTGTTGCAATTTCTTTTCCTGTTGGCGCACCCTCTTTGCCATATTGGTTTAACGCCGCATCGATTGGATGAGCAGATAATTTGTTTTTGGCAACGTCGTAGGCGGCAGATCTCAATGATGCCGCTCCGCTATATCTATCTGCAAAATCCAAAGCACTTCCCAATCCCTGAAGTGCGTTAACGCCCAAATTTCCGGCAGCGTCAGCAAGCTCGCTAGTTATACTTGGTCTTTCTGGCCTTTCGCCAATCCCACTTTGTTGCATTTGCTGCGTTTGCGCGTCATCCAATTCTGTAGAATTACGACCTTCGATTGACCTTTTAAGCAAAATTTCATTTGCTTTTTGATGAATTTGCTCCTCGGTAACCCCATCAGGAACGGACATTTTTATTGGTTTTGACCCGTCAAATGGCCTATAAATTATTTTTTTTCTTTCTGGCATGATAGTTCCCTATTCGTCTAAAATTTCAATATTGCCTGATGGGACGGTTTGCGGATCAAAAGTGCTCATGTCGCCGCCAGTCTTTAATGCGTGTTTTCTCATGGCGATGTTAGCCATCAGCCTTTGCTTCATTTCGTTTGCTTTTGCCTCTAAGTTGGCGGCATTTGCGGTCGGACTTAAAGCCCAATCAAACAATGTGCCAAGATAAGTTTCTGTGTCTTTGTCTGTCGGCCTTTCTCCCATAACCGTTTTCATTTGATTTAAATAATTTCTTTTAAGTGTTTGAGCGTATTGCGCCAGTTCTGAATGGTTCACGTTAAACCAATTTTGACCACCGGGGCCAAGCTCTTTTTTAAGTAGCTCCAAAACTCCAGGCTGTAATAATTCTCCATTTTTTCCATAAAACTTAGATCTAAGCTCTCTGGCAATTTGCTTTGTCTCTTCGATCAATCTCACTCCTTGAGTTGCTCCACCACTTTTATCAAATTCGTAATGACCTTCTATATAAGGCGTTATTTCTTAGGCTGTCTGCTTGCATTTTTAGTTTGTTGTAATTGTTATAAGCGTCATATTTATTTTTTAAATATTGATCAAGTCTTTGCTTTTCGTTTGTCTTGTTTTTGTCTATTTGATTAGCCTGTTCTAGCATTCCACTGGCAACCCCGTCGTCTGGTTTAAACCCTGTTGCTCCGCGAATAAAATCGTTTCCAGCCATGTTTAAATACGCTAAAAGTCTTTTTGTTTTTGAGTCCCCATTGTTTTGTTCTAGCGGTTGGTATTCTGGATAAGAAAATTCAGGAACCTCAAAGTTTGGAATTGGCGGCAACGACAATTCAGATTGAGACATTGTTTTGCCCGACGCTGATTTTTGTATTGGCGACTCTTCAAAATTAACTTCAGGAAATTGATCAACTTTAGTTGGAATTGGCTTTGCTGCGCTCACCCCAGTTCTATCATAAAGAGATTTAAAAACGCCTGGATGCTGATCTGTTGCGTTTTCTTCTTGTGGCAAAACATCAGGCTCAGAAAGATCTAATTCATCAAGCACCATATCTGATTGCTGACGATTTTTTAATAATTCAAGTTCATAATCGTATCTATTTGGCATTTTTAACCCCACCTATCCATGTACGGATTTCGTTTGTTCATGTTTCCGCTATAACCGCCGTTGGTTTTAACTTTTGGCTGATCATTTGAATCGTACATATATCCACTCAGGGCAGATCCAACGTCTGAAAGACCAGATCCGATGCCACCCCACATGTTTGCTTGTCGTTGCCCAGATTGTTGTGCGTTTGAAACTTGCCCCCCTCTTGCTCCGGCTATTGCGTTTTGTTTTGTCATTTGATTTTCAAACATTTGTTGTGGAACTTTTGCGTTATATAGGGCTTGCTGATTTCTAGTGTTGATATTTGAGTCGTATATTCTTTGCGTTTCGCCCAAGTTAGAGGCTTGAGCATCATTCATAGAAGCAACATTTCTTTGTTGAGTTCCCCTTGCTGCCTGCGCATTCATGGCATTAATTGTGTCCTGTGCCCTAGCCTTCTGAGCTTGCTCGTCATAGTCTCTGCCCCTTAAATCTCCAGCAAGCTCGCCAGATCTAGCCAAAGATTGCAACGCAACATCTTGCGCCCTGCCAGCAAGGTTAAGAGCATCCATATGTCTTTGCTCTGATCCTGCTTGCTGATTAAGCATCTGTGAGGCCAAGGAAGCGCCGCCTGTTGATGCCCCTCTTTGTGCTGCATCTAATTGTATTGCCTCACGCGCTCCTCGCTCCCTTGCAGCAACATCGCCCAAAGATTTTTCATAATTAGCAATGTCAGACAATCTCATGCCGCCAGATTGTCCAATATTTGCAAATTCACTTAATGCTGCTAGTTGAGCGTCCCTTAGTCTTGGGTCGGTGTTTACCCCAAGCATTTCTGTTGGGCTTTGATTAATAATGTTTTCAAGGTTTGGGGTCAAAAGACCCATTTGTCTTGTTTCTTGCAAAGAAACTTTAAGCGCCTCTTCAGGTGGCAAACCAATTCTT
>RGUK01000115.1 GCA_010027825.1 bacterium | reverse complement strand
TGAGTCGCCAGCAGTACAAATAGCCGTAGTTTTAGTTCTGGCGCTAAGTGGCCGTGTTATTAGCATTACCTATAGACCTCTACCCCTAGATTGCTTCCCACAAAAGGAGTTTTTGTCCCGTGACTAAAGAAGAGAAGATTGAATTTGTTATGAAAATAATGGAAAAGTTTGTTGAAAACCAAGAATTAAAATTGGCTAGGGGGGCTCGGCTAAGGGAAGAGATAAGACAAACCATCCAGAAGGGACAAATGCCCAAGGGCTACAGAGCTGAATGGCTTATCAATAGTGGACATGAAATTTTAGCAGCTCTTTCAAAAATAGCAAAAAAATTCGATAGAGATTTCCCAGACGACCGCGCTAGTGTTAATGATTTAATGGACATATTGACTACGGCTCAATTTTTGCTTAAAAAACAATTAAAGTCTAATCCACAATTAGCCAATCCAGCTAACAATGATAATGATGAAAATGAGGGCGATTAGGATATTTCTGCGAAAAATTTGGCGGCTATTTGCGGTGCAATTAATGTCTCCCATTGCTCCACCGCCCATTTTTGTCCATCTTCCATCAGGTTTACAGGGTCCAATCCGGGATGCTCCCATCTTCCTTGGTCTTTGTGCTTAGAAGAAACGACCCTAAAAGTCATAATGGCTCTTTTTATTTTAGTCGCTCCGGCCTTAGCAAAGGTATTCCTGTTGGCCCCTGCATCACTTGACCAATTGGACCTGCCCCTTGTCCGGGAGAACTGGCTGTTTTTATGGGGGCGCTTGTTATGTCAAAAGAATGTAAAAGTCCAGTTTTAGCCCTCCCCTCTGTATCCTTTTCTATCTTGGCGTAGGGAATTTTACGAGCATTCATTTCCGCCTTAATAGTGTTGAGTAGAGTGGCTTGGGCTGGCGTCATCTGAGTTGGGCCTTTGGGGCCATGCTCAAATGGAATTACAGCGTATTTAGAGCCATCCTTGGCCCTCTTGGCGTTCTTGCTTTTGAGCAAGTCGTCCACCATACTGTGTCTTTCCATACCGTCATCAATCCAGCGGTATTTGGCATCAAGGGAAACAACCCAAGTATCCTCGTCTACTTGGAAAGTTTTTAGGTGCTCGACAAACATCTGCCTTCTGGTATGTAATTTTTTGTGCGCCTCTTCGACGATGTGCGCTCTGACTTGTTTGGCTAGAAAATCTCCAGCCTCCTTCATGGCTCGTTCAGCAGCGGAGGTCAATTTTTGGCTCAATTTAATTAAATCTGAAATATCAAATTGAACAAAAATCATGGCTTACCTGCCTTTGGGGTTTCTGCTGGAAATGGCGTGCCCGTCTTCGCTGAGGACTTGGCCTGAACGCACATGTACCCAAGAGGACTTGCCATTACCGTGCTGAACTTTAATTTTTCCGGCATTTTTTCTACCTTGAGGGCCAGTAGTTATTGTTGAGCCCGGTGGAAGAACTAACTTGTGTCTGCCTGATGTAGGAAGGTCCGTTTTCTCAATGGTTTTTAGCTTTTTGTAGTAATCGGGGTCTTCGGTGAGGTGGTCCATCGCAATTTCCGCCGCAATTTTTGCGGATTTTGTATGTTCCATCTCGTGCTTAATACCAATTTTTAGTTGCTCTGGGTCAAAGTCGCCGTAGTCTTTTTCGTCTGCGGCACCGCCATGAAGGATGTCTTGGCGTTCGGATTTGATTAAATTCCTACGCCTAAGTTCTTCTCTGGCTCGTTCGGAAACATCATTATCATGCGACTCGGCATAATGTAGAAGGTCTTCGACACTACCTTCATGTGACAGAATTCTGTCGTATTTTTCTTTTCTTCTGGCTTTTAATTCTTTATGGGCAACCTTGGCCGCCTTTGGATTTTCCTCATCATTCATGATTGAGATGAGTTTCTGCATGTTTTCCTTCACGTATGGACGAACAAGCATTTGGGTTTCGGGTGGCAGGTTTTTGAATTGGGGATTTTCGGCTGCGTATTTATGAACCCCAGAACCAGCTTCGTTTGTATCAATTAAGTGTTTGAGGAGTTCTGGGTGGATGTTTTCGTTTTGGGCTGCGTATTCGTGAACATAAGAACCAGCTTCGTTTACATCAATCAGGTGTTTGAGTAGTTCTGGATGGATGTTTTCGTTTTGGGCTGCATTTACGTGAACCTCAGAACCAGCTAGGTTTTTTTCGATTAAGTATTTGAGGAGTTCGGGAGTAATGTTTTTGTTTTCGGCTGCGTAGTAGTGAACAATAGAACCCGGTGGGTGCTTGGACAAAAAATCCATTTGAGCCTGAATGTCGTTGGTGTTAAAAATGCTCTTTACTTCTGGGGTATGGCTATAGCCGGTCTGAAAGCCTTCGGGTAATTCCTCCTTGTAAACTTTTTGTTTCAAAGAAGGCTTGTAATCTAAAAGCTTTTTGCGCAGCCCCTCCTTCATGTCTGAAAATTCGAAATTGCTTTCGGGGGCATAGCCACCACCAACAAAACCTTTGACCAAATCCGAAGCCATTAGCTTGGCGAGATATGGATGGAATTTAGTGCTAGGTTTCCAGTTGGCCTTACCCTTTATTTCCCCGAGGTAACCGCCCTCATGTGAAATAGTCACCAACGGCTCCGCCTGACCGTTCCCGTGGTCTTTTCTAATAGACCAGAGTTGTCCACCCTGATGGGGTGTTGCGCAATGACCTAACGCAACAGCTTCATTGGGATTTTTCCTCTTATCGTTTAATGGCAAATCATAAACAGCTACCCCGTCGCCTAAGTCAATGATTTTTTTACCTTCGTGAGGTACCAGCTTCGGAGCAGTTGCTGCGTGGCGTTTGAGGTATTCCCCTTCTGCGTTTCTCAACAACTCCAAACCAGAATTAAAGTCATGCTTTGGGGTCAAAGAGCCAGCGGCTTTTTGAACCTCCGCCATGTGGAGTGAGTCATGAAAATGTTGAATGTGCGCTTTTTCCTCATGACTCAAGCCTTCAGGCTTGGTTTGAGCATGACGCATGGCAAATTCAGCTAAATTGCGGTGCTTGATGTTGTTGTCAGCCCATTCAGCAGTTTCCTGAGCTTTTGGGTGGCTGCCCATAAACTTCAGGTAGTGTGGAAGCTTTTCGCTCTTTTCAAGCTCTTCGTTGTAGGGCGTATAAAGGGGGTGTTCTGTTTTTCCGCCCGCCTGCTCCTCTTGCTTTTTGGGCTCTTGGACCGCATCGCTAGACAAAGACCTAGCCATGGAAATGACAGACTGAACCATAGCCATAATAGCGGCATATGTTTCAGGAGCCTGCTGTTTCATCTGCTCCAAAACAGGAGCCTGCCCCTTTAGTTTCTGAAGAACGCCAGCCAGACGAGACTTTAGTTCTTGATTTCCTGATTCTGACTTGGGCGCTTGGTTTTGCTGTTGGGCCATTTGATGAAATTCGCCCTCTAAACCCCGCAAGCCTTCTGCCGCGTGAGTCAATTCTGGTTGGGGTGGGTTCTCGTCTTGATACAGGTTGGCCATCGCCTCGCCCTGAGAATGCTCTGATGCCTCGGCCATAGGCTTGGCTGGGGCCATAGGGCGTTCAGCTTTAATTAAATTCCTACGCCTGAGTTCTTCTCTGGCTCGTTTGGAAACATCCCCGTCATGCGACTCGGCATAATGTAGAAGGTCTTCGACATTTCCTTCATGTGATAGAATTCTGTCGTATTTTTCTTTTCTTCTGGCTTTTAATTCTTTATGGGCAAGTTTGGCTTCTTCAGGATTTTCCTCATCATTCATGATTGAGATGAGTTTCTGCATGTTTTCCTTCACGTATGGACGAACAAGCATTTGGGTTTCGGGCGGAAGGTTTTTGAATTGTGGGTTTTCGGCTGCGTGTTCATGAACCCAAGAACCAGCTTCGTTTACATCAATCAGGTGTTTAAGGAGTTCTGGGTGGATGTTTTCGTTTCGGGCTGCATTTCGGTGAACATAAGAACCAGCTTCGTTTACATCAATCAGGTGTTTGAGGAGTTCTGGGGCAATGTTTTTGTTTAGGGCTGCGTTTGAGTGAACCTCAGAATCAGCTTGGTTTTTTTCAACTAGGTATTTGAGGGCTTCTGGGGTAATTTTTTTGTTTCGGGCTGCATTTCGGTGAACATAAGAACCAGCTTCGTTTACATCAATCAGGTGTTTGAGTAGTTCTGGGGTAATGTTTTTGTTTAGGGCTGCGGCTTCGTGGACAAGAGAACCAGACTTGTTGTTTTCGATTAGGTGTTTGAGGAGTTCTGGGGTAATGTTTTCGTTTTGGGCTGCTTTTCGGTGAACATAAGAGCCAGCTTCGTTTACATCAATCAGGTGTTTAAGGAGTTCTGGGGTAATGTTTTCGTTTCGGGCTGCATTTCGGTGAACATAAGAACCAGCTTGGTTTACATCAATCAGGTGTTTGAGTAGTTCTGGATGGATGTTTTGGTTCATGACTGCGTTTAAGTGAACAATAGAGCCAGCTTGGTTTACATCAATCAGGTGTTTGAGTAGTTCTGGGGTAATGTTTTCGTTTGCGGCTGCGTTTTGGTGAACATCAGAACCGGCTTTGTTTGTGTCAATTAAGTGTTTGAGGAGTTCTGGGGTAATGTTTTCGTTTTGGGCTGCGTTTTGGTGAACAATAGAGCCCGGTGGGTGCTTGGACAAATAATCAATTTGAGCCTGAATGTCGTTGGTGTTAAAAATACTTTTTACTTCTGGAGTATGGCTATAACCGGTTTGAAATCCTTTGGGTAATTCCTCCTTGTAAACCCTTTGTTTCAAAGAAGGCTTGTAATCCAAGAGCTTTTTACGCAAACCCTCCTTCATGTCTGAAAACTCGAAATTGCTTTCGGGGGCGTAACCCCCACCTACAAAACCCTTAACTAAATCTGAAGCCATCAGCTTTGCAAGATATGGATGGAATTTTGTGCTAGGTTTCCAGTTAGCTTTACCTTTTATTTCCCCGAGGTAACCGCCTTCATGGGAAATAGTTACGAGAGGTTCCGCCTGACCGTTCCCGTGGTCTTTTCTAATAGACCAGAGTTGTCCACCCTGATGGGGGGTTGCACAATGTCCTAACGCAACAGCTTCATTCGGGTTTTTTCGCTCATGATTTAATGGCAAGTTATAAACAGCTACCCCGTCGCCTAAGTCAATAACCTTTTGGCCTTCGTGGGGTACAAGCTTAGGTGCAGTTGCTGCATGACGTTTGAGATATTCCCCCTCTGCATCCTTGAGTATTTGCAAACCAGAATTAAAGTCGTGTTTGGAAGTCAAGGAGCCAGCAGCCTTCTGAACTTCAGCCATATGAAGGGAGTCATGGAAATGTTGGATGTGCGCTTTTTCCTCATGACTCAAACCTTCGGGCTTGGTTTGCGCATGACGCATTGCAAACTCGGCTAGATTTCTGTGCTTGATGTTGTTGTCAGCCCATTCGGCAGTTTCCTGAGCTTTGGGGTGTTTCCCCATAAACTTCAGGTAGTGTGGAAGCTTTTCGCTCTTTTCCAGTTCTTCGTCGTAAGGGGTGTAAAGAGACTCAGCCAGCTCTTGCTTGGTAGGCGGGGCATCCTCTAAATACTCACTGAAGATTTTCTTACCCTCTTCACCCTTGTTCTGGGCTTGTTCAATTTCCTCTTCC
>RGUK01000114.1 GCA_010027825.1 bacterium | reverse complement strand
GACGCTAATCCGGGCAGCCAGCTGGCGCCGAAGCTGACCATCCAGGGCGCTATTACAGCAGCCGAAGCCGCTCCAGCTCTCAGTGCGGCGAATTTCGCGCTGATTATTGTTGATAAGGGCAAGTATGTGGAGAATCTGACATTTACCAAGGGCTACACGGTTGTGAGTGGCGTAGCCGGCAGCCAGATGGACCTCAACGAGCTGACAGAGCTAACTGGGAATGTGATGGTGAATATCACGGCCGGCGCGTCAGACCTGTTTTCGCGACAGGTGGTGATTGAGAACTTCCAGATTACTGGCACCATCATGGACACCTCTACGGTCAATCACACGCTGACGCTCAACAATGGGCGGCTCTTCGGAACCAACAAGCTGCTGGATATGTCTGGCACGGCTACAGAGTACCGTCTGCGACTGGATAACTACACCATCAACCAGAGCTCTGCGACTGCCAACACGGACCCGATGATTCGGCTCAGCGGCCCAGCTGCGCCGGGTGCGAACGGCTGTCAGGCGTTTATCTATCGGCTGAACGCTACGGGGAGGAACAACGCGAATGTTATACGATGCGAAGGCTGTGCCACGATTGCGCAGATGGCACAGAGCCAGCTGGAGAGCACCACTGCTAATGCAAACGCAGCCGCGATTGTTGAGTTTGCCGGAACGGTCGGCAGCGCCGGTCTCAGCAGCTTCGGACAGAGCAGCTTCGCTTATACGAACAGCACGCTCAAGACGGCTAGTGCAAATAGCACAGGTATTCTTATCAGCGGAGCTTACACCGCTCTCGCGCCAAAGATTCTGTTTGTGCTGAGCTGCTTCTTCGCGCTGGCTGGGACAGTCCATCCGTCCAACCATATCATCAAGAACGTGAATGGCGTGGCGAACTCTACCACAGTTATGTTTGGGGCCGGCAGCAGCGCGCCCACGGATAACAGCCCGTTCCTCGGCTCAGTCCGCTACACCGCTGTCATAGATGCGACGAATCTGAACAAGCTGACGGCACAGACTGTCAGCTGACTGGTGCCGCCAAAGCCACCGGCGAAACAGAAACCAAATGAAACTCCTAAAATAATAGGTTATATGTCTAGCCGGCGTGGCAAATATGGCGGAGTAAGTTTGCTTTACAGGCGCGATGGCCGCTCTAGAGGAGTTAGAATGATATAATAGGAATGGACTTCATACAGTATCGGCATCAGCTGGTCCGGCTACAGGCGGCGCTGATTGATATCATCGGCTCACTTGATGATGAATCGCTGGAGAAGTCCATCGTGGCGCTTCTGATGATGCTACAGGATAGGATAGAGAGTATCACACCACCGAGAGAGACTAGCAGCCCCTGTCCATGTGGCCGTTGTGATGCCGAATAAAAAGCTTAGATTCTCTTGGCGAAAGGATATAGTTAAAAATCTTAGCTGTATGTATAAGAAATGGATCCTGTGGAGCTACTGGCAGCCTCCAAGTACGAGTTAGCCGCCCGTCTGCGCTCACTTTCCAAGGCACCAAAGCCGATTTCCCACATGAATAAAGCGGAAATCATTCGGGCTCTCCAGGCTCACTACAAGACCCAAGACGCGCTGGCGGCCACTCCGCTCACCCCGGTGCCGACCGGTCCCCTGCCACCCCGGCCCATCCCGGTGGCGGAGGCTGAAGAGATGGAGCTGACTATTCCGATGGCACCGACTGCACGCATCACCAAGGCGACTCCCCGGACCACCACCCGGAAGCTGAAGGGGGAGGCTCCTGCTCCGGCTCCCGAACAAATTCCCAGCAGCGTGAAGCCTCTGGCCCACATCTGTAATTGTCCAGACTGTGACCGTAAGATCAAGCTGGTGTAATATTAGCCGGTTAAAGAAATGTTATAACATAATAGGAAGAATGGCAGAGGAGGTAGTTGAGACCAGTTCTTATACCAAGCATCACCGAGCGTGGTATGAGAAGCATAAGGCCGACATAGCGGAGAAGCGTCGTGCCTACGCGGCCAAGTATCGCGCAGAGCATAAGGACCGCATTAAGGCTTACAAGGAGTCGCACCGAGAGCAGATTCGGGCAGCGGACCGCGCTCGCTATCATCGTCGGAAAGCTACACCAGCTGCTGATGCTCCGTCGGAGGAGTCTGAGTAGCTGTCGCCGTAGAAGAGCCGCAGGGGATTGTCATATCTCTCGCAGTTCTGTCGCAGTTGGAAATAATGACAGCTCGGTCACAAATGATGACATTCACTTTACCAGTCAGCAGGCTACGCACCTCTGGCTCTATGGGGATGGCGATAGTCCAGACACCCTCGTGCCAAAAATTAAACATCGCCTGTCGCACGATGGCCCAGACCATTCTCTAATCAACCAAGACAATCTGGTCCCAGCTGACGGCACGCGACAGAGCCGTGTAGAGCATCGCGAGTTCAAAGTTGTCGCCGATACTGATGAAGACGCGACCGTCTCGGATGGTCTGCCCCTGAAAGCTGTGGGTGGTGTAGCTGCCACGCTTTTCAGACTTCTCCATCTCGGTCTGTGACTTGCGGCCGTCGGCAGCCAGGTAGCCAGACACAACGCCAGCGCGCAGCAGGCGACGGTTGGTGGCATGCGTGCCAGCCAGCCAGGTGTCTCCAGGCTGGAACAGCTTGACGGCATCCGCGAATGGTAGCGCCCCCCAGCACTTCCACACACGCTCCGCCAAGTCGTGAGCCTCGTCGGCACCGCCGTCAATATAGATGTCGCGCATCATCTGACGGATTTGCAACTTTGCCTGTCGCAGCTTATCGCACTTCGCACGGTGGTCAGTCGTGTAATAAATCCATTGGCTCTCCGGCACCTGCGAGGCCTGCCACACCTCAGCAAACTCGCCAGGCTTGCCGCCACGGCACTGTAGCGCCCAGATGGTGCCGTCTGGGCGACGCTCCAAATCACCAGCGACCATAATCAGAGAATTGGGATACATCTTAAAGACACGGTCAATCCAGTCGCCAGATATCATTGTAGCCTCATCGATCAATATGCCCGGCGGCGGCGCGTAGAGTTCGCAATACGGCTGGCAGCCCTCACCGATTAGTTTATGAATGGTCGTGTAGTTGTTCCCGTAGTCCTGCCGCATACCCTGCCCCAGCAGGTGTTGCGGGACGACATACAGAACATCATTAAAGCCTGTGTCTGTCAGAATGCTGTGGGTCTTGCCCGTGCCACCTGCGCCAGCTAGCACGCAGTTATCTAGTTTAGCAGAGGCGGGGGTCATAAATTCGTCGCTCTCCTCATGCTCGGGATACCAGCCGAGATAAGTCGCGCTGGGCTTGCTCTCCTTGAACTCCTTGTCGGCCCACAGCGTCACAGGAAACTCTGCGGCCTCATCGTTGTGATAGATGCCGTCTAGCACAACCCGCTGGATGCTACCTGGGCGCAGCTTCAGCATCTGCTCCATCATAATGATGCGGACATAGCTGGTAATGAATGCGAGCATATGGTGCTTAGTGCGGTAAGTCTTCTTAGCGACCTTGGCGGTAATGTGGCCGAACACGCCATTATATTTAATGCGGTCCTGGCCGTAGATTGCTGCGAGGTGGCCGGCCCACTCTTTAGAGCCGATGAAGTTCAGCGCTTTGTTAGGCTGGTCGTGGCCCAGGCAGCCCGCCCACATCCCATAGGCTTTGTTTTTGGTCTCGGGGTCACGGAAACTCCGAATCTCCTCGCCCCAGTTGATGTCAGTGCGAGAGCCGAAGACACCGGACAGAAGCTGAACCTTAACACCGTGGTCCAGGAAGAAGCGCAGCTCAGGCGCGGGCAGGGCATGCGTGCCGGTCAGGCCGAGTTGCTGGAACAGCGGAACAGGGTTTTCAATCACGCGAAACTTTAGAATTGACATCTGGTAGCGGGCGACAAAGAGAGATGTCATATCGTGGGGGACATTCGTCAGCGAGCGCCACTGATGTATAACACCCATCACACCCGCATAGTAACCGGTAGCACGGCTCTGCGTGTATGCCGCGCGGATATCGTGATGGCGCGTAGGCTCCACATCAGGATTTAGATATAGCGGCACAGCATTCACAATTGTCGCAGCGCGTAGCCAGCGATTTACCTCGGGGTGCTTTGCAGCGTCCAGGCCGAAGTGGTTCATATTGTTAGCCGTGTTGTGGCGCTCATAGACATCGTGGAGCGGGTTCGCTACACGCCATGAGCCGCGCAGGGAATGGAGCGCGCGGATTTTATTGGGCAGCCCCTCAAACTCAAAGAACTTGCCTGCGTCGCGATGCTCCTGAACCAGCTCGGCCATCTCGTCGGCCGTTACGATAGTGGGCGCGGTGTCCAGAGCCAGATGGCCGGCTTCCAGATGGTTCTCGCGCGTGTTGGTGAAAGTAATCGCGGTCTGTGCGTTTTTGTGATAAACCGTGTAGGTCTGGTTAAGCGTGTCCTCGATGATTAGCTTGCGGCCGGCTGCGCGTGCGACCTCCTCCATCGCATCGCCCTCAGGCACGCCGGCAGCATACTGGACGGCCATCCCCTCCAGCTTGCGGATACGCTGCTGGACGCGCTTGCGGAATGAATCAGATTCTGAGTTGGCTAGCTCCTTGCGTAGCACATCAACAATAGGCGAGATGACACAATGGCGAGCGCCGTCGGCAAACGCCTGCTGGAGGCGCGCGGGCGTGATGGTTTCAGATGGAGCGTAGAGGCTAATTTTGATGGTTTCAGATGGGGGATATTCCATCAGTTCGGGATTTCCAAATGCGTCGGGAACCATATAACCCTCAGTAATATACAAGTCACTTCTGAGCTGGAAAAACTTGCGAAGGTCCCTGTGTTTGCCCGAGCGGCTGCCCGGCAGATTCGTAAATGATTGAATTAGGGTTCTCTCTGACGGACCAGATGGCAGCTCGGCGACCATAATCACATCGCTGCCCTGAATGCGATTAGAAATCTCGTAGATGAGAGGGTCCTCAGGAGCAGTGCCAACCGGCACGCTTACAGTATAATAGGCAGCCGATTTGATGGCAGTTTTTTTGGCAGCTGCGCGCCGGGCGCGTGCCTGTGCGGCGCGACGGTCGCGGCGTGCTTTGTCCTTAGCGGCCTGTGCCGCAATAGCCGCAGCGGCAGCGGCCTGGCGCTGTGCCCGGGCGGCGCGCGCAATCGTCAGGGCCAACTGATTGTATGTCGTGCGGTCAATAGCACCGACTTGCCGGGCGATTAGAATCGTGTCATACTGTTCCTGGAGCTCTGGTGACAGGCTCATCTGGTGGCTGCTTCTAATATACACCTGGGTTTTAAACCGGCTCCAGGGATGTGATGCCCGGGGGCCGGGGACCCCGGGGGGGTCAAGTTTGGGGGGCCGGGGGGTCAAACTCCGGGAGTGTGATGCCCCGGGCCGGGAACTTTTCTCCGGAGATGTTAGGATGTGGTGCGCGGGCTGTGGATGTAAGATGCGCGCATGGGGTTCAACTGCCGGGGGGAAATACAGAACACATTGCTGCAAGTGCTTCCGAGGGGTTTTGATTTGGTTTTATGATGGGAAAACCGGCAAGCCTCTACAGGGGTAGGGGGCGGTATAAAATGATATCATAAACGGGGCCGCGGTTGGCCGGGTTTGTGATACAGGCCGATGTTAAGGACTGATTTGGGT
>RGUK01000113.1 GCA_010027825.1 bacterium | reverse complement strand
AAAAACCTTAAGGTTTTTTGAGTTTTCTTGCATTCCTTGCGGACTGGGCGGATAGTAGTCCCGGACAAGCCCTGCCAGGTACGGGATTGTTTCCAGCTTTCCAAATAATTTATTAATTCTCGGACGGACTTATCGGACTCCAGGTGCACGCCTGGGACCCATTATCGGACTTGTACACGTGTTACTTGACATCCCCCATATCTGGTGTATAGTTATCAGACTGTTCATGCGACCGATAACCCCCTCGTCCCGTACTGTGACTGATAATCGTAAGTATTATCGGGCAGGGGGTTATCGGACGTTATGGTGGGTCCTAGTTATCGGACTATGCGTTATCGGTCTCTACTGGGGAGTTATCAGACTCACCCAGACGGTTTCAAATTTTTCTGAAAAACTTCCCGGACAGGATTCAAAGATTTCTGAAAATATTGAAAACTACTATCCGGGGGTTCTGGGACTGTATCGAATGTCCCTTATGGGACCTGGACGGGACTGAGATCCCCCCTTGCCTGGACGGGATGTAGCTTTCTGGACAGGATTGACGAGAAATTTAATATAATTGCTTGTTTTACCTGTCCTGGCTGGACGGGTTACAAAAAATTGTCAAAAATTTGTAAATTTCTTTGAAAATTTGTCAAATTAATGCTTGACAGGCTATAAAGCCTTATAAGGCTTTGTTGTTTTGGACGGGCTGGGACCCTTGGAAGGCTCTCGGACCGTTTATAGAGCATTTAAAGTGGGTTGGAGAGGGTTTGAGGTGGGGTGTCTAACTCAAATTTTCTCAAATTTTCTTAAATATTCTTTACCCCACTTGCTCCCATTCTCCCCCACCTTTACCCCCCATACATTCTTATCCGTAGGTAGGTTGTGCTGGAGGAATCGGAGAAGGCTGTGATTGCTGTCTTTCCCACATTCTTTTATGTTTTTCAAGTAAATTTTTATACCATTTGTATAATTGTTCTTCAGACCAGTTCAAATGATCAAATGCACCTCTTTTATATTGTTCTATAAACCAATTTTCCAAAAATCTATAATAATCTTCCCATGTGTCATACACGACTGGGGGTGGGGTTGGTGCTGACAGCCTTTGCTTAAGTATAGGTTGTAGGGTTGTTGGTTGATTGGGTTTGTGTATGGGTGCTGGTCCACCGCCCGGTGGGTTTTCCTTCTCACCAACTACCGCTGTTGAAGTAGATGCCTTTGCATCCTCTTCTTTTAAAAATTCCTTAAAAGTTTTCATAGACTTATGCCTCGTAAGTTCCAGGATTCACTTGTTGACCGGGTGTTGTGTATGGTTGGCCAGGAAAATATCTGTACCACCAAGGAAGATACGGATTAACATTGTCGTCACGTTGATATGGACCGGGAATTGGTGCGCCGGGTCGTAGGAAGTCAGGATTAAATGGATTTATACCTTCCCATGTGTTTGGGTTTTGTAAATCAAAATTATAACGAGGATCATCTGCTCCACCAAAAGGTGTGCCGGGTGTACCGGGAGTTGGTGGGCCGGGACTCACGTAGTCATCAAAGAGGTCATTAAATCTGTCATACAAATCACGCATTCTTTGCATAAAAGTGTTTACTTGTTCGGGAGTGGCATTTGGATATGTTCGCATAAACCATTGGTGTAATTGAAGGTAAAGTGTCATTGTAAAGCGTGTATAAACATCCATTCCCCCGCCTGCTCCCGTTGTTGTAACTCCAAAAGTTGTCTCTAACCATTGTATGAATGCGTCCCACGATAAAAGTCCCAACATATGTGTGGCGGTCATCTCTTCTCTTAAAAATTGCTTAAATTTTTTCATTCCTCATCCTCAATTAGTTCTTCGTGTTTTTGATATGTCTTGGCAAAGATATCTGGTGCTACTACGCCATAATCACCTTCTCCGTGCCTTACGATCAAGTCTCCGGGCTTGTATGAAAGTTCACCCCAAGATGTTTTCAGCACCCCGCTGTGATCTGCTGGGCGTACTTGCTTGATGACTTTCTTGGGAGTCGCAGTTCCCTTTTCATCAACATCGTAGAGTTTTTCAAATTTTTCAGGAGCAATCGGATAACGCTCACCCTTTGGCCCAGTCATGATTTTGTGTCCTGCTTCGTAACGAACAGGCCCTTCGAGGGTTTCGATGGTTCCTGCTTGGGTTGCGGTTTCATGGGGAACGGGTACTGGTGGCTTGAATGCCATGAAGGTGCTTTCGTGACTGAACCAATCTTCTGTGATACCGTTTGCCGATTCAATTAAAAATTGCTTAAATTTTTTCATGTAGGTATTTAGTTGCCTTTTGGCATTGAGAGTGTATACTATGTCCATGCAACCCGACATCGAGCGTTTGCAGCGTGAGATTCGCTATCTGCGTAATTGCATTGAAGAAGCCTTCAATGCCCTTCCCACCCTTCCCGGCACGTCGTTGGAGAACTGGTGGGTGTCCAGTCCAATCTGCCGTGCCATTCGTCCCTACAGAGAAATCTATGACGAAGAGTTTGAACCCAAAGTTGTCTCTAAAAAGCGTAAAAAAGTTTCTCAATATTTGACCGCAGAGATTCTTCCCGGCGAACAGACTGGAGAAAGAAAGCGTCTGCGAGTGGATGAATTGCCACCCCTGCCTGAAGAAGCCCCCAAGGTGGGTAAGCAGGCCACGAAGGTGATGAATAGTTTGGGTATTGAGATTCATATTGATTGACAACCAACCCAAGAGAGTGTATACTATGAACATGAACAGCGACGACATTAACGAACTGAAGGCCGAGATCGCCCGTCTGAACTCAAAGATCGAAGTCATGCGGGGGGTTCTGTGGGAGTGGAACTGCTCCTCCGGTCCTGTGTGGGAGTATTACAGACTCAAGCAGGTGGGTGAGAAGCAGGAGGACTATGCCTTCCTTGACGACGACTACGAAGTAGATATGCCCCTCTTTGACGATGGTATTAACACCTTTGGAGAATAACATGGCTACTAAGACTACCAATAAACTCCTGAAAGACCTAGACAATAAGGATGTTGATGTCCGCACGGCTGCTGCGAAGCATCCCAACGCCACTCCCGAACTCCTGATGAAGGCGCTGGGGGACAAGAATCACCAAGTCCGCAGTGCTGCTGCCGGGAATCCTAATGCCACTCCTGAAATACTGCTAAAGGCAATTGGAGACAAGCATCACTCTGTCCGCTATTGTGCTGCCGGGCATCCTAATGCTACTCCCGAAATTTTGCTGAAGGCAATTGGAGACAAGGATTCGGGTGTCCGCTATTGTGCTGCCGGGCATCCTAATGCTACTCCTAAAATTCTGATGAAGGCGATAAAAAATAGTTGCGATCATACACGCTTGGCTGCTGCAGAGAATCCCAATGCTATACTCCCAAAATTCTGCTGAAGGCTCTGGAAGACGAGGATTACCGTGTCCGCTGGAATGCTCAAGAAACTTTAAAAAAGGATCCCATTCTTCAACTCCAGGTCTCTGCTCTCAAGGCTCAAAAAACGCCTCTTAAGAAAATTAAGGAAACAAAATGACTAAGACCGCAACCAAGACCAAGAAGCCGACCAAGTACCACTACATTTTCTTTTACAACCGTGGAAACTATTTTGAAATTTCCCGTGGGCTGGAGAAGCGTTACAGCCGCTATTTCTACGGAAGTGGCATGGGAGTTAGTGGATTCGACATTCAGTTCTACTGCACCCCGAAGATATACAAGCGCATCGTGGCTTGCGCTCGTCGTCGCTACGGCAAGATCAAGAGTGTCACTCGTTATACCGAAGAAGCCCTTTACGGAGATGTCTGATATGGCTAACAAGACCAAGACCAAGATCGAAAAAACTCCCCTTACCCTCCATGACCGCATGGATAAGATTCAGGATATGGTTGAGATGTTGAATAGCGACATCTTTGAGGGTAACATAACCACCAACGAGATCACCGATCAGTTGGAGCAGATTAGCATCAAGATTGACAACTTCAAGGACTTGCTCTGATGCCCGAGTACGAGCCCATAGACTACCGCCTACGCTGCCACTCCAAGCGCACCGATCTTCCCCCTGATGTTCTGCGAGATATCTGTGAGGCGTATGAGACTATTCAACGACTGACAAAAGAGCGCGACAAGGCAAGGCGGGAATATTGCCGAGGATTCACGGACTTCTTCCCGAATCCAGCACACGAAGATATGACTCTTGAAGAAGCAGCAATGGATGTGGCAAAGTCATTTGGATGGGATTGCTTCAAGGAGAATGCCGATGCCCGATAGAGATTCAAATGGTGTGGATATCCTTGATCGCTTCTTGGCATTCAAGTATCGGTTCATGCAGTTTAGTGTGACCGAAGATGTATTTAATCAGGTGGTTGATTATATCAAAGAACTCCGCAAAGAGCGCGACGAGGCGCGGCGGGAGGTGTGCGAATGGGTTGAGATGGATGGAGCAACGACTGCCAAGGAAGAGGCCGAGTTGCGTGGATGGGACTGCTTCAAGAATGCACCAGTCGTCAAGACTCTGAAAGCCGTGGTTGTTGCCAAAGGCAAGGCAGTACCGCCAAAGTTTGATCTTGAGGAGACTGACAAGTGAACAGAGAACGCTATATGGAACTTGACCGCACCGGACAAGGACTCACCAAAGAGGAGTGGGAAGCCGGATGGCATTGGTGCAACGAGTGGGACGGGTTGCTTGTTGGACCCGATACGGACGAGGCTCTTGTCTGCTCATGCGATCACCCCGCCATCGAAGCGTGGAAGCAGTCTGATGCTGGCAAGAAGTTGCAAGAGGAACTTGATAAGCGGTCTGAGGAAATTAATCAGAAAAACTTTTTCATGGGTGAGATGACAGATGAGTGACGATCCATTTTCACGACTAGTTCAAGAGTTGGAGTTCTGTATTGCCGAGCGTGACGAAGCCCGGAGAGAAGTCTGCCTTTGGCAAGGACTAGACACAGGAAAGAAGTCAGAAGAAGTTGCCAAAATCCGTGGATGGGATTGCTTTGAGAAGCCAAAGACGGAACAGCAAAAGGCGATGGATAGACTCGCACAACTTGATGAAGAACTTGGACTACACTAATATGGGATACTCAGTTTCAACGATCTATGACATTGGACAGAAGTTTTCTTCGTCCATCGACCAAGGCTCCATGTATATGGAGGTGTCGTACACCAACCCTCTGAAGTTTGATTCCACACTAACGATTATGGAGCCTCGCTCCGAAGCAATCGTAGAGCCTACGGTGTCAAACTATGTTTCCTCACTTCGTCCCTATTTCATGGGATCATTTGATGGCTTTTGGATTCATAAGGTGTATAATAACGGAAACCTTGTAATGACCGTGCAGACCGTGAATCAGGATATGTTTATCCCCATTCAGCATGACCTCGTTGAGAGCGTGTCTATGGAATTGCCTACCGAGAGCATTCCTTACGACGGGCCTGTACGCCCTCCTGTGCCTGCTCCGGGCGTTACAGCGATGCTTGGACTGGCCGCTATCATTGCCATCGGACGCAGACGCTTCGGTTAAATACTATAGATGCACTACACAACGGTCTTTCTATCAGACTTTCATCTTGCCTCTAAGAAGGCAAAGCACAAGCCTCTCATAGACTTCCTAAAGTCCAATACCTTTGATAACATCTACTTGGTAGGTGACATCATCGATATTTGGAGATTCAAGGACGCATTCTCCATGAAACATGAGAAGCAAATTGGACAGGTTGAAGTC
>RGUK01000112.1 GCA_010027825.1 bacterium | reverse complement strand
CGTCCACGGCGACATCGACACGTTCATGAAGTGGTATGTCGAAAGCCTGATGCTCACCGGTGGACTCGGCCTTGTTGGTGACATCCTCTATGGCGTCGGCGATCAGATCGACAACGGGGCTTATGGCTACATCCGCACCGCTGGCCTGATCGGCGGTCCTACCGTCGCTCTTGGCTTCTCTGGCTTCAACGTGGCAGCCGGAGCGACGGACGCAGCATTTGGCCTGAATGACAGCAACGCCAAGGAGCGGAGCGGAGTCCGAGAAGTTGTCAGTCGCATCCCGATACTTGGCGGCGTCCGCGCAGCGCGCGAGGGGATAACTGACGCCGTTGCAGGCAAGGCAACGCCGCGCGGCAACGGATGGGCGACACAGGATTGGGCGACAAAAGACTGGGCAACCAAACAGTGAAAGAAAAACGGCCCCCGATAGGGGGCCGTTTTTATCTGTGCCGGTCATCTGCGCCTATGTTTCGTTCCTCATATGCCACTAGGAAAGCTATGCAAGTGGCTGCGTGCCATAGGTGCGAAAGCCCAGTCTCCGTATCCAGTTCGCCGAAAAGGAAGTTCTTCGTTGTCGGCCCCTTGCCGCCCCACCAGGCCCACATGTGGCGCATGCAGGCCCCGAACACGCGACCCCAGCTCATACCTTTTTCCCAGTTGCGGTCTGCATACTTGATCGCGCCAAAGGTAAGGATAGACGCGAGGGCGAACATGATCTCAGGCGGGATTAGCTCCATCCTGGCCTTGCCACCGTCATCCTTCCGACCTTCTGCAAACTGCTGTCTGGCTGCGTCTTCCGCAATCCTCTGGATGTCCTCATCTGCAATTTCATCCAGCACAGATTTCTGGACAACGTGTTTGCTGTAGTCTTTTCGCATTACGCCCTCGTCTTGGGAATATACTGTGCATAGTCTGCGCAGGCATCTGAACATGCCTTGTCATGCTTGGCGCAATGCCAGCTGCCGTCTGGTTTTGGCTTTGAGTTTTCGCAAGTCTGACAGTTCGGGTCAGCAACTTCGATGCGACCCCAGCAAACACTGCGCTTGAAGCAGTCCTTGCATCGCCAGTCGGCTGGATCAACAGCAACGCGGGCCACGTCACCGGACAGAACTCGCTCGACGCGGCTCTCAATGAAGCTGGCTTCTATGGGGTCCAAGTCCACAATCTGGGCCTGATACTCACTGTTATCTTTGCAGATAGCGATGAATAGCGTCCGCATAAAGCCGGACATCCCCATCATCATCTGAACCTGCGCGTAATACCGTGGGTGACTGTATTTTACACCCTCAGCTTTGAGCTTAGAGAAGCTGGCCGCGTTCATAGATTTAACCTCGAGCAGCATCAACTCGTCGCCAATCTCCACCTGCCCGTCAGTGTGGCAGCTGATATGCCCGCCCCACGCCTCATATGCGAACTGACGGCCCGTCAACCCGTCCACTTCCCATACACGTAGGTCAGCTTTTTCCTTGAGGTCTCTGACAACGCGATCTTCTAGTAAGTGTCCGAGATTGAAGATGCGCTTCAACCGCGCAGGAGCTGGATCGTCAGGCATACCGCGCAGGCTTAGGGCAAGGTATGCGTCGCATGGATGTCCGATTGCGGACGCGCCAATATAGTCGCGCGCTTTCTTGACTGGCTCTGAGTCGTATCCAGCGTCAATGGCGGCAATGATCTCTTCTGGCTTCATATCGCTCCGACCTGCTCGTCTGTATAGTAATCAGCCCTCGCCTTTCGGTTATCGCGGACCTTTACTTTGTGGCAGTTGGCGCAACGTGAGGTTACTCGGCTATAAAAAGCGTTTCATCTGACGTTGCGCCGCAGTCGTTTCAGGTATACATGCCACCGTTATATCGGAATAACGGTATATGGCGAGTATATTCCATTAAAATGGAATTTCATCATCAAGGTCGCGGCGAGCGCCGCCATTCCCCCCAGCTGGCGCTTGGAAGTTGCGCGCGGCCACACCACTGGATGTCTGAGCCGGGGCAGGGCCTGATACTGGGGTGTCGTAAGGGAAGTATTTCTTCACCTCGGTGTTCTGACGCTGCTTGCCCTTGTCGTCAGTCCACGGCTTGCCCATGCCAACCGCGATCACGCAGGACAAGCCGACCAATGTCTTGACGTCGCCTGGCTTGTTCGGGTTGGGGTGGCCCGATACTTCGAGGAAGCCCTTCAACTGGCGCAACGCGATGTCCTGCGCCTGCGCACTGCTGTGCGACACGTTGAAGTTCACTTTGATGTCGCCGTGCCCATCCTGACACACCAGGTCAACAACCAGCGCTCGGTCGCGCGAACCATCTTTGGCGACAATCTTCGCGTCCGTGCAGCGGACGCGATACGTCCCTTCCGGCAGGCGTGCCGAACCTACGTCAGCCTGCACCCCAGACAGGTCAAGCTCCGCAAAACCATTCCAGCTCATTTAACTTCTCCTTCCTTGGCCAGTTTCGACCAGTCGTCAGTGGGTTCACGCTCGGCCATGCGAGCGAGAAGTTCCGTCACATCGGTGACAGGTTCCATGGGCAGCAGTCGGTTTTGCGGGTCACGCGCTTTGCCGTGCCACCCCATGATTTCATCGGTGATGATGAAACGCTTCACGCGCGGCGTTCCCTTGTCGTCTTTCTCTGTGGTGCGGACCCCACAAAAGACGTGATCAAAGAGAGCCGGGACCTGCTTTGACACCGCCTGACCCTTTACGAGGGGCCAATAGTGAGTGGTGTCGTTCGCGTCAGTTTCTTCCTTGGCGAGGCAGGTCACATAGACATGGATCGGCAAGTCGCGGACCCATTTAAGCGCGCCAACCATGAGGCGGCTGTAGTCACCCCACATGGCAAAGCCGTTCTTGCTCCCCTCATGCTCCTTCTCGAGGAAGTCGATCAGGCGCTCTGACAGCTCCGTCAGACTGTCGATGGCAATCCACTTGTAGCCAGCCTCCTTGAACTCGGGCGAGTGCAGCATGCGAACAATGCCACGGAAACTGTAGACCCCTTCATCTGGATCATGCTTGCCATCCCACGAGGAAAACGGCAGGTAGTCGATTGCCACGTCTTCGATAGATTTGAGGCCGCTTTCGCCAGACAGGATCAGGCCCCGCCCAAATCGCTTCTGGTAGTAGCGACACTGGTAGGTTTTCCCGAAACCGTGGTGCGCGTAGAGCAACACCTTCGTCGGACCCTCGGTCATAATGTCCGACGTTTTCATCACCTTAAACATTCCGTCGCACCTCGACGCTGGGAGTGGAAAGTTTGATCGTCAGCGCCGATCTCAACGCCTCACGATCTTCTGCGGACATGCGGTCAAATCGCTTCTTGTCCACGGTGAGTTTCTGCTTGATGTAGTCAGGCAGCTCGTCTGCGCTGCCATACAGGGCAGCCAATACTTCGCTGTCCCATTCGTAGCGCTCGGATCGTTTGACCGTCACCATAAAGTTCTTGCCCATCAAGCTGACCTCTCCGGCCACCTCTGGGGCAAAGCGGGACACGTCTTCCGTCAACTTCTTCACGCGCACTTTGACGGCTTCAAGCTCGGCCAAAGCGTCGAGGAGCTGTGGAGCGATCACATCAACCAGGTCGGCGGTATCCGTGATTTCTGCACTTGGCTCCGTCAATACGACCTCTTCCGCAGCCGCAGGCTCTTCCGGCAGGGACAGCTTGTCCCAGTCATCTTCATCCATGAGTGTCTCCTATTACGTCAGCATACAACGATTGACGTGGGTTGAAACGTCGATAGGTGTATTGTATGCGATACAGCTATGCAAGCACAATTTTGGAGGCACGAAGTATATGCAGACAGAGAAGCGGCTGAACGTCGCCAAGCTCATTCACGACTTGGGCGGCGCAGCAAAGACTGCTGAAATTGTGGGGACTGCACGAACGGCGCCATACCGATGGATCAAACACAATTACATTGGCAGCCCGACATTGGCCAAAATCAAGGCGGCTATCCCCCAGCTTGATCTCAACTATTACTTCGAGGACGTCCGCAACAATGACTATGGGGGAGCTTCATGGACAAGATGAACGCTGCCCTTGAATACCTGGACCGTGGTTGGTGCGTCATACCAATCAGGCCAGATACCAAGCGGCCTGCTGTCAAGTGGACAGAATACCAAAGTCGTCTTCCCACAGAGCTCTGGCTTTGTCGTTGTTGACTGCGACAACGATGATGCTCTGCATGCCGCCTATGATGCGGGGATGCGGAGTTCAATCCGCGTGAAAACGAGGAGGGGAGTTCACCTATATTTCCGGCACCCCATGGACGGCGTGCGTCGCGGACCCCGCGCTGGCTCAAATGTCCGCGCTATCGGCGCTGACTGGCCACGCATCAACGGCCTAGATTTCAGAGGTGATGGATCATACGCGCTTCTTCCACCTTCCACCAATTACACATGGGACATCGGGATCGGCTTGGAGATTGATGACGCGCCAGTCTGGAAAGACTGGAAGCCCAGGCTCGGATCGGAGGAAGACCTGTTCAACTTTGAGTCTCTGGACCTCACAGACGTCAGGCCGCTTGGCCCTGACGAATACATCAGCGAATGGGATCGGACAGCCAAGTATGTGCGAGATCACTTTCCATCAAGCCTGAAAATACCGACAGGACTAAGCAACGGACGCAATGTGCGCTACATCAGCGAGTGCATCCTTGAAGGCTTGTTTGGCGCCGAGCTTCGAGTCCGTGGATACGCTTTCATGCGGGAGTTCTTCGTTGATCCACTGGCTGAACCTGAGTTTCAGGCGACAGTCAGAAGCATGGAAGATGCTGAGCGTCGTAACCACCCGGAGCGTTTTGATGAGAAGGGTGATTACATTCACCGCAGGGAACGGCCTGCCACCGCAGCCCTACCAGACAAGACGCCAGAAGGTGTCGGTGGGGTCGAGTCCGCAGGGGCAGTAAGCACGTCCGTGCGCTTGATACGCATGGACGATGCTGACCGCCTGCTGGCTGAGAGCAGTGCGAAACGGTATTTGATCGAGCCATGGCTGCCACCTGCTTCGATTACGCAGGTGTTCGGATACTCGGGGCATGGTAAGTCCATGTTTGTCCAACACGCCATGGCAGCGCTTACAGCCGGTTCAAAATACTTTGGGCCATTCGAGGTGGCCACTCCCGCCAAGGTGCTTTATTTGGACTGGGAAATGGGCCAGCGCACAATCGCCCGACGCTTGCTTGAAATGCGCGATATGCACGGCGAGGCGCAGGACCGGCTGAACATCTGGACCCCGTTTCTGGATATGGGGGAGATGAACCTCAAGTCCAAGCAAGGCTTGCTCGAACTCCAGTCGCTTGTGCAGTCCGTCAGGCCAGATGTTGTGGTAATCGACACCATCCGGTCTGCTTTCCCAGGATTGCAGGAGAACAGCGCCGAGGAATGGGGTCGTATCAACCAGCTGGCCGTAAAGCTGCGCAACGCTGGCATGGCCGTGATCATGATCCACCACGCTAACAAGCCTGGTGAGGGCGGACTTGGCCGCGAAGCTGGGTCCACGAACCAGCTGACTGTTCTCGAGACGCAGATCAAAATCACACAGGTTTATGAGGACAAGGAAACCGCAACACAGAACGCAGGCATTTACGACGGCGACAGCGAGCGCCCTGTCTGGCCATTGCTCCGCGCAAAGCTGGCCGATGGCTATAAGCTCTACATGGTCATGGAAGCCAGATACGGAAAGGTGCGCGAGTGGACCGACGAGCACGACCGCG
>RGUK01000111.1 GCA_010027825.1 bacterium | reverse complement strand
AATCGTGGCGATTTGAAAACTGTTGGCGCTGATGAGTTCAGATAAAACCAAGCCTCAATGCTTAGAATTTGCCTTTTGGGATTTAGCCAAGGCAGCGGCGTGTCGTCAATTTTATACAGCGTTTTGTCTCTAGGCAAAACGCCGCAAATAGCTTCACCGACATAATCTCCTACTGTTGCATTGAATTTCCATTTTTGTAATGGCACTTTTACAGCGCCAAGATTAAAAAACAAGATGTATGAAAGCCCATCAAAGGTTCCAAGAAGCGACCCTGTTGTGCTATATACATTTATCGGTGTGCAAAATGGGGTCCAGTTTTCTCGCACGGATGACTGAGATTTGTCGAGAATATTTAAAGGATCGGTGTTTTTGCGGGCATCTTCATAATAAGTTTCTCCTCGCATCGGCTCTGGAACGCCACGGGAAGTGTAACACCAGCCGCCGGGCATAAGATTCCCGAGCCAATCGTCCTCGTACACATCCAAATCTGCTGCTGTCCATTGTACGCTGTTAATATTTTCAAACGGATAATCGACTTGATTGCGTCTCATTAATCTCTGGTAAGTCGTGTGATTTGGGTATCGCTGAGCGTTGTAGCCTTCATATATGTTTGCGTACCAATTATTAATTTCAGACAAATCAAATCTTAGGTCTGTGTTTGGAAAGTTGAATTGATTGGTGTTTTTCCCATAATAAACAGCCCCTTCGTAAACTCCCGGCCAGACTTCAGGAGGCGGGCCTTGCGGCTTTCCTCGAATTAATGTTTGACCAGAAACCTGCAATTCCGAGCAAAGATAAACCGCACCCAAGAGGTGGCATGAAATTGACTTTAGAGGAACGCCAGAAAATACAGCCGGTTGAAGACATTGCCCCTTAAGTTTTTGTGCTTGAAAATTCATGGCATGGTCACCGTATCAATTGTTAAATTGACTGTCACGGTATAACCGGGGCTAACCTCAACAACACAAACGCGGTTGAAATAAAAACTGTAGGCACCGGTATCAACATCATAGGAGCATGTCGTTGTCTGCGAAACAATACTTGTTGGATCATCGGGCTCCTGAACGACTACAGCGCCAGTTGCCCCATCTGATCCATCCGGCATGGTGCAAAGATTTAAATAAACGGTTAGAGACCTAGGATAATTCGTTGGCGGAAGCGTTCCGGTTGTTGTGTATATATACCCGTATGTTCCCGGGCCGTATTCTTTACAGACGCTTACAAGGGTAAGCGTAAACGGTTGATTTGTCGCATCGCAATAGGAATAGATCGGTGGGCCACCTACGGTCGTGCAACTGTATTTTCCGGAGAAAGACGCCGGAGGAATTCCCCAACCACAGCACCAATACGGTCGAGGCAGAGGTGTTATGGTTGTTCCGTTTCCGGTGCAGTTAAATGTTCTAATCATATTATTTATAGGTCACATAGAGAACATTTCCGATACATTGCACTGCTGTTACAGGTCCGTCGCATCCTCCATTTCCTCCGCTGATATATTCAAATTCCAGCAACGCCACGACCTGACCCGATCCAGATAGGGATGATGTATCGGCGATCACACGCGGGCGCAATACAACGATCGTATCGTTCGGAACGGATGATGAGCCGTTCAGTTCCGCCGCATATGCCGCGGTATTGTCGCCTGTTCTTCCGCCCGTTAAGGTCTCATATCCGCTTCCGTCGAGCTTCGGGCGAACTTCGGACCACTGATAAAATGTCGCCGATCCTAGCGTGAATTTGCCCGTGATTTTTGCCGTAATCCGCTCATCCTGAATCAATCGAATCGAATACCCGCCGCCAGGTATCTGATCAACCAACATCCTTGGATCGCCGGAAACAAGACGCATGATTATTGGTCCGGATTGCTGAACAAAAGTTCAAAAGGATAAGAGGGATATAATGGTAGTCCGCTGTTACTATTTTCGACATAATACCATCGATAATCTTGACCGTTCAAAACAAGATTATGACCGTAGGCAATGTGAGACAAATTAACTGGAATATAACTTTGATTTGGAGCTTGGTTTCGATAAATAAAAGTCAAAGTAAGATCACATAATTTTTGTTGGCTTACTATTGCCCTTCCGGCGAAATTAACAAACTCCGGGAACGATGGAGTATATACCTTGTCAACATTGACTGCACTAAACAAAAGAGACCCCGCAGGATACTTATCAAATTCAATTTGATTCACTCTTCCAAGCCCGGCAGAGATAAATGAATTTGTTGATTGGATAAACGAATAAGGAACGCAAAACCACTTGTATTCTATTATTGCGGATTTTACAATCTGCCTGATTTGACCACTGGCAACCGGCTGATTTTGCAAAACTAATCCAGCCGGATTAGCATTCATTTTCCACAAAAATTGCCCAGCAACAGCCGTTAAATATTCCGCATTTGGTTTGTAGATAACTTCGCAAAACCTTTTGTATTCTTCCGAATAATTTTTTGCAACAGCATTGTTATCATCATCAACATAAAGAAATCTTACATTTTGATTAATTCCATTATCAGCCAAAACAGCATAGGGGCGAGATGTGAATTCGGCCAATATTTCATATTTTTGATAGCGAGCATAATTTGCGATTGCGTCCGCTTCAAGCTGTACATCCAGAAAGTCAGACGATTCGACCTTGGCTTGAAATTTTAAACCCTCAATTGAGCTAATCCGATCACAAAAAAGCCAGGGATATTGAGGATGTGCGGCTGGCAAAACTCTTTTGATTCCTGCTTTTAACGGAACGGCACTTCCAAGCAAATCATTTGCCGCATATTCCATGATAATTTCATCGGCAATAAATCGCATGGAAGCGCGGCCGCCTTCCATGAGAGAAAATCCGGCGGTTGATGTTGATCGTGCTCCGATCTTTTCCGGACAACGATTGATATTTGCCAGTCCCATCAGACCACCTCACGCGCAAAAACAGCATCACGCGGCTCAACAGGTCTCGCCTGATCCATTTCTCGCATTGCCGCAACAAACGCATCTCTGGCCGCATCACGAATCACATCAGGCAATTGCGCGACATGCTCCCTAGCCCTTGCGTCCTGATGTTCCCTAGTTTGCGCCACGGATGTTGCCGCAAACGCCGTCATTAATGTATCCCTAGATAAATCAGCAATTGACTTGAATCCTGGGCTAGTTGCCGCAGCAAGCCCCACTGTTCTTCTTTCTGCGGGTCTTTCCGCTGCTCTTCTGTTGTTTTGATTCATGCTTTTTTCCAAGTCCTTATTTGTCCTAAACCAGTTTAAAAACCATGACCCAGCCACTGACAGACTATTTTCCGCCTTGTAATATTGCTCGGCCAAGAGAGATTGTCTTTCAGCAGCATAAATTTGCGATTCTATATATGCTTGAATTGCCGGTTGAAGTCGTTCAAAAGCATTTGCCAATCGTTCAATGTTTTGAATAAGAGTGTCGCCTATTGCCGCCGTCATTTTTTCAAATAGCGGCGACAATCGTTGAAAAATCGGATAAAGTTTTTCCGCAAGCTCACGAAGAACGCGGGTTGCCGCCTGGACAATTGGGACAAAAGCAGTACCAAAAACAGCGGTAAGGTCGCGCATGGTCATGTCAAATTCGATCATCGCCGCAGGATTCAGCGTTTCAACCGCGCCACGAATTTGACCAATCAGGGAGGGAACGGCATTGAACGGATCGGTCAGAACATTCTTGATATTTTTCTTTACCGCCTCAAATCCATCGGTAATTGCGTTTTGAGCCGTTTTTGTGGATTTGCCAAACAAGCCAAGGGCCGAAATTGACGACTCAAGCATGTCTCCCATCAGAATTAAACCATCTGTAAATATCTCAAATGGTTGAATTGCGCTTTCAAGCACATCACCAAAAGCTTTGACTAAAGAGGCAAGTAATTTAAATGGAATCGCTAGCAATTGCAGCAATTTTCCTAAAACTTTAATGATTGGAGTGACGATAGCAGTCGCTCCAGACATTTTAATCAGGCTTGCGACAATATCGGCAATTGGCGTCAAGGCTTCGCCAAGCATTTCGATGAAATCACCGATGGGTTTCAAGGCAATGTCAACCAATCGGCCAATCTGCGCCATTGATTTTTCTAGAGCATAGGCCCAGACATTAACGCCCTTAACGGCCGCCAAAAGACTACTTGTAAAGTCGCCAAATCCCTTGGGTTGTTTTTGTTGTTGCTGCGTGTTTTGACTGCTTTGATTATTTGGCTTATTTTCAATTTTTTGTTCAGCCGGCTTTGTGCTTTCCTTCATTTTGTCAGTCAGATTTCCAAAACTAAGATTGAATTGATTTGTCAGATTTATCAACGCTTTTACCGTTGCGTCTCCCCATTCGGAAACGACGCGAACCAAATCTGATTGCGAAGGAATTGCGACAGCGGATTGCTCCTTTCTTTCCGCAATTGGCATCGACGGTATCAATGGATTTTCTGTTTTTTGTGATTCCTGATTATTTAATTTAACTTCTGGTGCTTCAATTTTCGGAATTTTAATTTCCGGTGCTTCAATTTTTGGAATCTTGATTTCCGGTGCTTCAATTTTCACCGGAGACGGCGCGGATTTTTCCGGTGCCGAATTAGTCATGACATGCGCAATACGCTCGAGCATCGACGAATAACGATCGAGAGCGGCGATCAACGGATCAAGCGATCCGCCACCGCCGCCCATGCTCGCCGTTAGATCAACTGCGCCCGCCATTTCGTGCCGCCCATTTGGTTTGCAATTCTGTTAGCGATATGCCCATAGCTGTGCCCATCGCTAGGAATTTTGTTTTCGCGTCGACCATTTCCGCCTCGCGTCGACTATTCGCAACGCTCCCAGGCATTTGCCTAGGATGTCCTTTATCGTCGCGATCCTTGCCGTAGATCCTCCAAATCTGGTAATCGGTCAGGTCTGCAATCTCATGAATTCTAAGCAAATACGGCGCGTATCTGTAAGGCTTGCGACTATCGCTAGCGCATTCATCACTCGGAGGTTTCGGTCTTGCCCGGCTGGCCCTCCGGCGCCTTCCGGGTCGATGGGAAAGACTCGGTAAACACGGTGCCAATCACCGTCGCAATCTCGTCGGGATGATCTGAAACCAGTTTTGCCGCAGTCGAATCCGATACGCCAGCAAGCAATTTCACCAGCGTTTCCAGCCCGCTGGTACTGCTTAAAAATTGCCGACAGATTGCGCCTCCAAACGCAAACGCTCCCGATGAAATGCGATCCATATATGCGCCATAGGCAAGTTTGAACTCCTCATCACCCAATTCGTTCTTGTCTCTAAAAAGCTCGGTCCTGGCACGATCTTGAACCGCCCTTTCAATCCCCGATTTGGCTTTTTGTGTCAGAAGATTAAATTTGTATTCCGTGCCAGCAATCACACATGTGATTGGGCTGGCATTTCCTCCGAGCGTCTGCGAAACGGTCATATCGTGATCCCCGTGGTATTGTCGTCACCATTGCCGTCAATCCAATTGCCGATAACGACGACAGATATATTACATTGGATCACGCCGCGAACATCAGATGAAAGTTCACAGGATTCGACACGAGAACGCAAAGTGAACGAATAAAAGCCATCAAAATCCAGCGTCACATCTACCTGATCACCAGGTTGCAAAAAATATCCTTGGAGAACTGGGCTTTGCCATTTTGATTTGATCCATGGCCCCGACATCTGGATAGATGCGACTGGAAGACCAACAATAGATTTGAAGCTTGGCTGATCATAAT
>RGUK01000012.1 GCA_010027825.1 bacterium | reverse complement strand
AAAATAACTGCGCGGTGCGGCATGTTAAAAACAACGCTTGGGCAGTTGTTAATTAATAACGCCCTCCCGGCGGATCTGCGCGATTACGATCGTGTGCTGAACAAAAAAACAACGGCGGCTTTGGCCACCGAGCTCGCAAAAAAACATCCCGAGCAGTATCGGGATGTTATGAAGCAGCTGCACGACGTGTCCCGTGATGCCGCGTATACAACAAACGGGCTCTCGTTTGGGTTAAAAGATATTAAAACGTCGTTGGCGGCGCAAAAAGCGAAATTGGAATTTAGGTCGCAATTACGCGGTATTTTGTCCGATAAGTCGTTAACTAGCGAGCAGCGGCAGGCCAAAATTATGCGCGCCGCTGCCTCTGCGCAATCAACGCTTGTCGAGAATGTTTACAACGAGGCGCTGGAACAAGACAATCCGCTGGCGCATCAAATTATTGGCGCGGGTGTGGGCAATAAGTACTCATTGAACTCATTAATTGGCGCGGACCTGCAATACGTCGATCACCGCAACGAGCCGATTCCCGTGCCCGTGTTGAATAGCTACGGCGCCGGCCTTACACCTGCCGAATATTTTGCGGCTAGTTTCGGGGCGCGCAAAGGTGTAATCGACACAAAGACAGCGACCGCAGACGCTGGCTTTTACGGAAAACAATTAACGCAAATGGCGCACCGGCTTTTGGTCACCGCGGAAGACGAAACAGATGCTGACCGGCTCAAAACGGCACACGATCGCGGGTTCCCGACCGATGTCGACGACGCCGATAACGAAGGCGCTTTACTCGCTCGTGACGCCGGGTCATACAAACGCAATACGGTATTGACGCCTAAAATTTTGCGCGACATGAAAAGTTCGGGCATTCAACATATTTTAGTCCGCAGCCCGATTACGGGCGGTCCGCCCGACGGCGGTGTGTACGCCAAAGACGCCGGCTATCGCGAAAAAAATCGGCTCCCACCTATTGGGGATTATGTCGGAGTGGCCGCTACGCAGGCGCTGTCTGAACCGGTTTCGCAGGGACAGTTGAGTTCTAAACACTCAGGCGGTGTCGGCGGCGCTAATTCAATTTCTGGGTTTAAAGCTTTAAACGCTCTTGTACAGGTGCCTAAGAAATACCCCGACGGCGCTACTCACGCCCAATTAGACGGGTCGGTGCAGGATGTACGTCCGGCCCCGCAAGGCGGTTGGTACGTGCAAATCAACTCCGCCGATCATTACGTGCCTATTACGCGGCAAGTGACGGTAAAAAAAGGAGATGCGATAGAAGCCGGCGACGCTATTTCTGACGGCATGCCCAGCCCGGCCGAAATTGTACGGCATAAAGGTGTCGGCGAGGGCCGCCGGTATTTTACGCAAGCGATGCGACAAGTCATGCAAAACAGCGGCATGAATCCGCATCGGCGCAACATTGAATTGCTGGCTCGCGGTATTGTAAATCACGTCCGAATGACCGACGAGTACGGAGATTACGTACCGGACGACATTGTGCCGTATTCTGTGTTAGAGCAGAGTTGGCAACCGCGTTCCGGCACAGTAATGGGCGCGCCTAATTCGCTCGTTGGGCACTATCTCGAACAGCCCGTGTTGCATTATTCTATCGGCACGAAAATCGGCAAAAGCGTTGTTAACAATTTAAACAAATACGGCATCAAGTCCGTGCAAGCCCATAAAGAAGCGCCGCCGTTTGCGCCTGAAATGGTGCGCGGCATGGCCAGCATTTCCAACGATCAAGACTGGCTGACGCGCATGCTCGGGTCATATCAAGAAAAAGGTTTAATGAACAGCGTACAGCGCGGTTTAACTAGTAGCGAATCTGGCAGCAGCTATGTGCCCGCGCTGGCGCGTGGTGAAACCTTCGGGCTGTCGGGGGCGGTTAGCGGTTGGAAATCGCAAAAATAGTATGATATTAGCAAGCCGACCGGTTAAATTATTAAAGCCGGTTTGAGTTGCTGTGCCGCATGGAGGTAGCTGTGGACAATAAAAAGGGTAAAACGTCGTCGTATAAGCATTGGTTGGCCGTCGTGCGCGCCCACGACCGCAGTCAGACCAAGCAGGCCGAAATCGGGGGCCGTGGCGACGATACTCCTTTTGAGCAGGCGTTCTCCAATCTGGCCCACGCGTATTTGCGCGATTCGGCGCCCAAGCTGCTCGATTATGAAATCGGCTTTCAGCTGCTCGACCGCAATCGAGAAAACACCAAAGCAGTCGGTATTTTCGCGTTCAAAGTGGGCGAACAGTGGTTGTACGCTCCGGTTTTCTTCCTGAATGGCGATTTAAAGGGGCACGAACTCCTGTACATCAAAGATCAGGACATGTTTGTGCCGCTCAAAGAAAACTGGATTAATTATTTGATCAACCGGAAGCCTAATATCCTAGGCGGCGGAATTGATCGTAATTTGTGGCAATTTGGTCAGCGGCAGCCCGATTTTACGCAACTGTCGCGCAGTCCGGCCAAATTTGGTTCGGCTCGACCGCTGCCGAGCGAAAAAAATGCGTATGAGGTTGGCGGCGCTACGCTGGACCATCCCGGCAAAAATCTTGAAATATACGCCGGCAGCAACAAATACAAGTACGGCCCGAAGACGTTGCCGTGGTTTGCCAGCGAACTTGAGCCGGAACTTTTGAGCAAAATTCAGTATTCAGGCGCCGATAACGAGGGCTATGCGGCGACGCTAAGTGTGCCGTTGGAGCAGGCTGCGAAGCACAAAATATTGCAGCAGCACATCGAATCTGCTCGCCGAGAGCATGCACATACGCTGGCATCAATTGCCGATTGGAACGCCAAGCAAAAGAAGGAAGCCAATTTTCGGCCGACCCTTAAGGAAATGATGACCGCCGTTCTGCCGACGTTGGCAAAATGTGCGACATTAAACACAACCAATGCGTTTTCGGAACTGGGCAAAAATCTTAATTTAGCCGATTTTTTGAAGCATGCTGGGCTTAATATGCTGGGCGCGCTGGTCAATTCCTGCAAATACGCGCCGCAATTAGCTCAATGCATTGACGACTGGCACGGCTTGGATGTAATCAAACAAGCAATTGCCGTGGCGCAAGAAAAAACCCGGCAAGAAAAAATTGCCAGTGTTTTGTCGGAAGCCCCCGCTAAACCGGAAGCAGCTACGACCCTGCGCATCATCACGTACGACGCGACAGTGCAGTTTGGGCTGCCGCAGGGCTACACCGAAGAAGATCAAGAAAAACTTTTGCGCGACGGCGTGCTCATTCTTGATCAGCGCGACCGGGATAACGTGTCGGTGCCGTACAACATTCAGGTCGAGCAGAAACTGTTTAATCCGACCGAAAGCGGGTTGTACGACATTTTAGTTAAACCCGGGAATATTGAACGGTGCTATGTCGCTGTTCACCCGCAGGGCGCCGCCAAGCGCGAAGATTTCGTTACCGTTATTCGCACTGAGGGTTCGCCGGATTGGTTAAACACTCGGGCAGATCAGGTGTTTGCGTTATCACGCATTGAGGGCGACGAGTTTAATGCCTGGTTCGAAGCGCTCCCCGAGGCCAACAGTTTGCCGACCGGGCGAAATCGCGTTGTGCTATTAAACAAGTCGGGTGACGCGGTAGTGCCGGCGCGCGTAATCAAAGAGTACGGGACGAGCGAATACGGCACGATTTCTTACGAAGTGCACCTAGAAGATCGCAGCAAGTATCCGCCGCGCGGGCATATCTCTGGCTGTTGCTACACGGATCCGCTGAATTATGACAAGTGGCGCGACGGCGTTCGGATTCATTTAAAAGCCAGCCGCGGGTCAAAGCTGCGGTCGAGCATGGGCGACATCTTCGTGCCCGAAGGATTTAAAATGCTGAAATGCGAACCCGGCGAGGACGATGTGGCGGACGCTTCGGCGGCCGGGCAGGCTTCGTGCGGTTGCGGCGAAAGTGAGGACCCGCCGCTGATGCCGGGAAATCTCGCCGACGCGCAATTAGCGTTAATGCAAAAAACAGCGGGATTGACTGTTAAGCACGCCGGCACATCGGTTGAAATTTGGACAACTACACCGCGAGGCGGGCACATCGAAAAAGAATTGTCCGAAAAACAAGCGTTAATCTCTTTGGTGCAGCGCCACGGATTACGTGAAACTGCCGCGCGTGATATTTTGAAAACGGCCGCGGCCAAACGCAAATTTGCCGGCCGCATCAAATACGCCGATCCGTACGGTAGCCCCATGCTCATCAACAGCGCCCCGACGGCGCCTTCAGATCCCGGGCCGGTTATGGGCGGCGAAAGCATTATGGGCACAACGATCCCGACTCAGTTGGGCATCGACGTCGGTGTGCCGGTGCCGGGAATGTCGGCCAGCCAGACTGACCGGCAAATCTACAACCCGAACACCATGCTGGATAAAAAAGACATCAGGTCTGTTGTAAACGCTGCGCAGAGTGGCCAGCGAGAAGTTTTTGACAGCGCTATGATCGGCGCAATGTTGAAAACAGTTCGCGATGACGGCATGGTGGACCGGTACATGGGCGAACTTGTAAAGGGTTTGGACAAGCTCGGTCGGATTTTATTCATGTTCTACTGGCACGGCGATCGTTTCGCTGACCGCTACGGCAAATCTGACATGCCGGAATTAGAAGATTCGCTGCGGAACGCTTTTGAAATGCTCGGCGACGTAATTCTGTTTCTTAAGCAGAAAACCGTCGAAGCCGATCCGGACATTTCGGCGCAAGGTACTGACCTTTCCAATGTGGCAAACGCTTAAGGATAAACCATGGCCAATCCGATTTGGGCGGGAACAAAAACGTTCACGGCGACCAGCGGCAGCGTAAACACCATTCCCGTGCCGATGCCGCATCGCGGCATTTTGCGCGGCTACACGCTTGTGCAACAGAATGGCACGAATGACGGTTTTAAGGCTGATCTGTATTCCAGCAACCAGAGTGCCCCGCCAAATTCTACGCTGCCGGCGGAGTCATTTCACCTGTTGAGCTTATCTGATATTGCAGAAGTGGTCGCTGATCCGGATGTCGTGGCGATTGCGGAAAATAACGAAATAAATGTCGCGTATTTGAACCGCGACGGTTCGCCCTCAAATCCGCAGCGATATTTGTATTTGCGCATTCAGCCGCTCGGCGCGGGCGTTAAAAATTTTGTCCTGACCGTGACCGTAGAAACGCCGACACTTTTTTAAGTAGTCGCCGGGGGAATAAGCCGTGCCGTATTTTACGCGGATATTCAATTTTTTACGGTTTCCTACGCGGCGCCGGCAAACGACTAACGACACAGACGGCCCGCCGACCGATCTTCGGCGCGGCGACGTTGTCCTTGACGTAGATCAAGAAAAAATTTACGTCGGAAAAGACGACGGAATTATAGTTTTTAGTCCGGGTGGCGGCGGTGGTTCGGTCGCGTACGGAACTACTGGTCCAACCGGCCCGCAAGGCGCTATTGGCGCTACGGGTATTCAAGGCGCGACTGGGTTAACTGGCGCAACTGGAATTGGAATTGCGGGCGCTACAGGGCCGCAGGGCGCAACGGGACCGCAAGGGCCGCAGGGCGTGCCCGGCTTAATAGGCCCTACCGGCGCGGTCGGCGATATCGGTGCGACGGGCGCGACAGGGCCGCAGGGCGCGCAAGGCGAAATTGGTTTGCCAGGCGTTCAAGGCGATATTGGCCCAACCGGGCCGCAAGGCAATGTCGGTGATACCGGCGCTACCGGTCCAACCGGGCCGCAAGGCGATGTCGGCGATAACGGCGCTACCGGGCCGAAAGGCGATATTGGCTCTACGGGGCCACAAGGGCCGACCGGCGTTTCTGGTGTTACTGGTTTAACGGGCGAGACTGGCCCCGCCGGGCCAACTGGTTTAACCGGCGCTACCGGTGTGCAGGGATTACAAGGCGCGCAAGGATTGCAGGGCGCACCTGTTGCGATCACAAAAATTTATAGTTCGATTGCTGCTCTGGCCGCCGACATCGCGCCGACGGGCATTAGCGTCGGACAGTTTGCGATTATCGACACAGGTGACGTAAATAATCCAGATAATGCCCGGTTGTATATTTGGAACGGCACTAATTATTCGTATTTAACTGACCTTAGTGGCTCTGTTGGCGTGCAGGGCCCGCAGGGCATTCAAGGGCCGCAAGGCGTTCAAGGCGTCGGTGGAAGTCAGGGCGTCGCCGGAGCCACAGGGCCGACCGGACCGCAAGGTGCAACGGGCGTAGGCGTTACTGGAGCCACGGGCGCGCTCGGCGCCACTGGTGTTGTCGGCGCTACAGGGATTAAAGGCACAACAGGGCCGACGGGCCCGACCGGACCCGTTGGAATAACGGGCGCTACCGGCCTTGTCGGCGCAACTGGTTTACGCGGCGCGACGGGCGCGGCTGGCACACCCGGCGGCGCGACAGGCCCGACTGGTGTTACCGGCGCAACCGGACCAGCTGGTTCGCCGGGCGGCGCGACAGGCCCGACTGGTGTTACCGGCGCAACCGGCGTGCGCGGCACAACAGGGCCGACCGGGGTTGCTGGGCCAACCGGCGCGACCGGGGCTACTGGCGCTCTGGGCACAACAGGGCCGACTGGCCCGACCGGGCCCGCCGGAATAACGGGCGCGACAGGGCTTACTGGGTCAACCGGGCCCACAGGGCCTACCGGCCCTGTGGGCTCCGCGGGAGCCACTGGCGCAACCGGCCTACAAGGTGTGCAAGGTGTGGCCGGCGCAATTGGCGCTACGGGGTTGCGCGGCGCAACTGGCGTTACTGGTTTAACTGGCAATACAGGCGCGCAGGGCGCGACCGGACCCACTGGCCCGACCGGACCACAAGGCGTGACTGGTTTAACTGGCGGAACCGGCGGTCAGGGCGCGACAGGGCTTCAAGGCGTTACAGGTCCGCAGGGTATTACGGGCGCCACCGGCCCGCAGGGCGCAACTGGTGTCGCCGGCCCGACCGGGTTTACCGGGCCAACAGGTCCGCTAGGCCCGCAAGGAGTTACGGGCGCTACAGGTCCGCAAGGCCCGCAGGGTTCGGTTGGGCTGCAGGGTAACCCTGGCGCAACGGGCGTTGGTATTACCGGCGCGACCGGCTTGCAAGGCGTGTCAGGCCCGCAAGGCCCGCAGGGCGTAGCAGGCGCGATTGGCGCAACGGGTGTTGGAAGCACTGGGGCCACAGGGCCGCAGGGCGCAACTGGCGTTGGTATTACCGGCGCAACCGGGCCGGCGGGTAGTAGCGGATCTTCGCTTGGCGTAATGCTGGCGTTATTTGGTTAAAATAACAGAAGCAACTATGGCCGCATTTTTACCTAGCCTCCGGATTATTACGGGCGCAATTTTAGCGGCTTGGCTGGGCGTCTCGCTTATCGGCGTTGAAATTGACGTTATGTGTCACGTGCCCGCGATTGAAAAAACTATGGCGCGCGACATTGCATACGGCTATGAGCAATGGCGCTGGTATTACGAACACATCGGAATAATTGCTTGCGTCTATGCGATAATTGGTGGACTAATCGGCGCCCGGCTGCGGTTTCCGAGTGAGTTGTCTTAATTACAGCCAATGAATTCGCCGATTTTTATTGCAGATAGCCCGATTCGCGCGCCGCATTGGCGATGGCTGCGTGTGCTGCAAATAAACAGCGGCAACGGTCGGCGCGCCTCTCGAAAAATCGACGGGCTTAACGGGTTTGTGTGGATTCGCCGCGCGCTAAGGTTCAAGCGGCATTACGACGCATTAAACACACAACCCGACGCGATATACGCCCTGTTGAACATCGATAAGGATTTATTCTGGGCGTATTCCATGTGGAGCGACGATAAAGCTCCAACACGGTGGGGTATCGAGGCTCGGGTATTAGCCGGCGAAACAGATGAACAAATTGCTAGTAAACTCGGCACAAAACCGTCGATTATTTCTGCATTTGTAAACGTATTTTTTGACGTTCGTGAAAAACTGCAAAACATGGACTACATGGTAAATGTAGTTATGGCGAACGCTGTCACCCGGGGATTGCAAGAACGGCAATACGATTTGCTTTGGAAATTATTAGGTTTTCACGGCGGGCCACACGTGCTTGACGCTGTAATTAACAAATTTACGCAAACCGACCGGCCGACAACTCCGCATGGCGTAACAAATTTTTTCCAAGATTTCGCCATGAATTCCATAAAATACAAAGCAGCGCTTGCGGCAGTAACGGTGCAGTCGAACTCGCATACGCAATTGCCGCTGCTCGATATGTACGCGAAGTACGTTGAAATTGAGAAAAACACTGACGGTTCCAGCCGCGCGCAACATACAATTGTGGAAAATATCGGCGCGATGTTGAATTCGATACAATTTAATGTCGGAACAAAACTGGATTCCGAGGCCCTAAAAATGTTACCTTTTGATAACAGCGCCGCCGAATTAAATAACAACGAACTGATGACATTGCGCGCGGGCGGTGAAGTCGCGAATCAGCAAGAAATTCAAAATCTACGTTTTCCGGAGAAATAATATGCGCGCGCTCTCCAAGCAAGCCGAGCAGCGATTGTTGAGTGCGATCGAGGCCGCTGCAGCTTCGGTAAACGCCGGGCTTGATCCGAATTCCGCAATCGTGAAAAGTGCGCAAGATTTTAACATTCCCGCTGGTCACATTTCTTTAATGGTTCACGCTTACAACACCGGCCGAACCAACAGCCAGCGCGCGCACGGCGAAAATACCTACGAAAAAGCGGCGGATTTTCAACTGGCCAGCGCTGAGGCTGTTTTAGCGCAGCTGTATCCAAAAACTGTAAAAACGTCAGCGGAAATTGCTCGTGACGCGACCGTATCAACTGAATACGCATTCTCGCCGCGAGATTTTATTGCGCGCCGGCAAGCTACGTTAAATAAAGTTGCGGCGGCATTAACTCCGGCGCCAGCGCAAACGTATGTGTTGCCGCCGCGCGATGAACTAGCCGCTGCGCGGCGCGCTTACAGCGAAAAAATTGCAGCCCAGCGGCAAGCAGAAGAACTGCGGCGCGTAGCGTCTGTGGCGTACAACAAAGCCGCCGCCGCGATGGATGAACTGGCGAATTACTTTCGGGGCGCTGGTAGCATGCCGTTTCCGGACGCCGTGAAACAAGTAGAATTGCGGCTGGGCCCGGACGGCGTAAACGTGCTGCAAAAAATTGCCGCCGTATATCCGCAATTTGAAAAGCAGGCGAGCACAGGTCGCGAATATTTTGGCCACGACGCGGTATACGATTTCGTCAATAACGTAATTACGGCCGTCACCGATTACGTAGACGTTAAAAAAAAACTGCCGGAAGTGAAAACAGCTGAAAGCGCGCAAAAGAAAAACGTACCAGAATTTATTACAAAATCGGTACTCGATGCGCTTGAAGAACCGCCGCTAACGCTTAAAGAGGCGGCGGGGGGCGGGAACCGCGGCGGCGGGCGCGGGAACGGCGGGGGCCGGCCTGGCGGCAACAGCGGCGGCGGGAACGAACAAAAATCGTGGTTGTCTAAAAATTTCAAAAATGTCATGTACGGCGCGGGCGGAGAAAAACCAAAAGATTTTAATCCTGGCGCAACGTTTAAACAGCCAATGAGTTCAATTGGCGAAAATATCGCGTTTGGCAATAACACCGATTTACGCGGTGTCAGCCGCAGCTTTTTTGGCCTCGACACGGACCCTGAAAAACTTCGCGCAGATGCTTACAAAAAGCTAGACGAACCAAACCATGAAATGTTGCTTAAGAATATTCGCGCGCAGGCAACATTGCACGATTTAATGCTTAATGATCCGATTGTTAGTGCCCACGAGCCGCACGAGGTCGCGGAAGCTTTTAATGAGATTGCCGACGTCGCGCCGAATGTTGTGCAGTCGCCGGCTGTGTTGCAGGCTTTGCTCCGTAAACGTTTGGAGGCCGGGCAGTTGGCCGATTTTGACGTAAAGCAACTAATCGATATGTCAAAATTGAAGGCCGAACGTGACCGCATGATGTTAGATCACAAAAACCAAGAAACCAATTTAATCTGAGGTTGGTATGGCGACTGACTTTCAAAAACTTGCGCGTTGTTTGGCGGATATGGCTGTAAACAAGCGCAACGGCGGCATTGAAAAAAGAAGCTACGGCTTTTATGACTTTTTGGCGGCGCCTTACGGTAAATACGTACTTGGCGGCCTCGGGGGCGCTGGCGTAGGCGCGCTGCTTGGCGCGCTGCAACCCGAAGAAGAGAAACGCCAACGCAATATGCTGTTCTACGGCGGTCTCGGCGGTTTGACGGGTTTAGGCCTCGCGCACGCATTGCCGACTTTTGCAAATAATAATAATAACCCAACAAATCCGAGACTTAGCGCTTATGAGTCAACAGTGGCGGCCGGCAACCCGGGCAATTTTCAAGCCGGCCGCCGGCAGTTGGAGGCACAGCGCAGCGCAGACAAGGTGCCCGCGGCGGTTGAAGGCGCATTAAACGAGTTGGGAAATAAGGCGGGAATAACTACCATCTCAGCTGCGACCGCCGCCGGCGCGGGTGGCCTCGCGGGCCTGGCAACTAATCCCAGCGTAGAACGCGGGCACGCCCGCCGAATCGATGCCGCGGCCGCACAACAGGCAGCAGCTAATCGAACTGCAGAAACAGCCAGACAAAAAGCTGTTGAATTAGCTGATTTAAACCATCAAAACGCTGTAAATGTTAATGCCGCAACATTGGAACCGCAATATCGGCAAATTGATAGGGACGTTCGCCGCGGCGCCATAACGCCGGCTGAAGCTGCGCAAAGGGAGGGTTTATTAGCAGAGCAGCGCTTACAAACCCGGCAAGTCGCCGACGCTGCGCGGGAAGCTGCCAACAAAACGATTGCGGAAGAATTAAAAAAGCAAACTGCAGCTTCTGCCGCCGCATATCAGCGAGCCGCCGGTCGCGCCAACAACAGTCGATATTTCAAAAGACTCGGCTACCGCGCTGTTCCCGCCGCTGTTGCCGGTTATACGGCTTACCAGCGTGGTCCGGAGGTCGCGGCGTGGTTGCAGCGCGCCCTGCACGACTATGTTACCAAATGACCGCACGGGCGCCATCACATGAGCATGATTAAAGTTATTCAACCGCAATCGCAAGAATTTAGCGACCCCGTGGCGTCGTTAATCAAAATTTCTAGCCGCGGCCTCATTGGTAATGACAAACAAGATCTTATTAAGCGCGCCGGGGCCGAATTTGCGCACAAACTGGAAAATATTAAATTCGCAAAAGACGAAATTCCAGTTCATCTAATCGCAATCGGCGCGACTGAGGATTATGGCTGTAATCGTAACGGGGACGGCTTTACGCGCGAATGCTGCAAAAATTATCACCACACGTTTGAGAAATTTGCCCGGTTTTACCGCGACCATGCCAACAAAAACCCGGCTAAGTCTTTCGGCGTTGTAAAGGCGTCTGCTTATCACGAGCCGATGCACCGGATTGAACTTGTCGTGGCGCTAAACGGCTCTCACGACGCAGCCGAGCGTAACGGCGGTTTGATTGCCGACAAAGAATTAGAGAAGCTGGCCAACGACAAAGAAATTGCGGTTTCTATGGCTTGCAAGATTCCGTTCGATAAATGCTCGTCGTGCGGGAACGCGGCCAAAACGCGAGCAGAGTATTGTGACTCGCCAGAAAACGGCGGTCGCTGCAAAGCGGGCGGTTTAAAGCATAATATTGGGCGTGTGCTTGACGACGGAAGCGTTTTGCATGCGGATAACCCCAATCCCACGTTCTTCGATATTTCCCACGTCGTTAGGCCCGCAGATCGTATCGCGTACGTGTCCGGAAAAATTGAAAAAGCGGCTAGTGCGGAATGCGTATCGGGTGCAGAATTGGCTGAACGTCTCGGCGTTACGGCGCCCACAGTGTTTGATCAGTTTTTAACAACAACCAAACGTGCGCAGGTTCAATTAGCTGCGCTTAACGAACTTGCTGCGGCAGAAAAAAATAGCGCCGATAATTGGACACAAATTTCGTTAGCCAGCGCGCAAGAAGTACAACCTTCACTCGATTCAACAGCAATTTCGCGTGTTAAGTTGGCGGAAGCGTTGCGCGCTTTGGCTGACGCCGGCGTGATTTTGCCCGTTCGCGACTTTTTAAATTTGACAATTAAAGGCGCAAATGCCGGATTTGTGTCAGCCGTAGTAAACGCGCTGCCTGGCATTTTCACCAAACTCGCTGACGACGTAAACATTGTGTCGCAACTTGAAAATAACGTATATTATCCGGCCAGCGCAGCTCCTGTGGCCGCGCATGTTTGGGCTGAGAAAGTAGCGCAAACGCACAGCATACTGATGCAGAATGTTCAACGTCGGGCGTATCGTGCGGCGTTAAACAATGCCGCAGCGCCCGAACTGGCTCGCGAAAAGCGGGCTGCGACGAATGCTGAAAGTGCGCTTGCGCAACATTATGCGTTTTACAAAATTGCTGCCTTCGCCGCTGTTTGCGAAAAATACGGAAACAGTTTATTGACAGCAAACCATTGTGTACTGCAAAATTATGTTACTTGATTAAGCGGCCTTCAGTCGTCGTAAACGATTTGGCCCTAAAGGAGACAAAAATGGCACGGATGCAACGATCCCTCTTCGCTCAGTTAAACGCGCTCACCGAAGAAATTTCGCAGGGAGCTATGAAGGTTGCCGGCGCAAAGTCGGCGAGCCCCACGCCTGCCGACCCGGGCACTTATCTTGGCGCGTCTTCGCACCCCTCCGCGAACGTTGATAACGACGCGCAGCCGGCGCACGAAGGTGAGCGGTCCCGTGAGAACGAGGCCGATGTCAAGAAGCAAGAGGGCGTTGTGGCGGTTGATAACACGCCCGAACTGTCGCAAGACGGTCGTCAGAACGACGTGCAACTGAACATTGGCGTGTCGGCTAAACCGACCGGCGAAGATCCGGCCAACGAAAAAGATTTTAAAGGCACGAAGGACGATCCGGGCACTTCGTCGCCGGTCAAGGCGAATGACGGCGAAAAGTACAGCGGCGTTTCGTTTAAAGAAGCCTGCGCGAAAGCCGGAACGCTTGGCAACGACATTCTCGCGAATTTGATTAATTTTGGCGAGAACTCGCTGGTCAAGGCCTCGGAAATGCCGGAATTTTTGAAGAAGAAGATTGAAGAGAAGAAAGACAAGAAGCCGGCCGAGGGCAAAGACTGCGACACCATGCCGGCCAATAAACCGGAAATGGAAAAAGAGCCGGAGACTGAAGATAAGGCCGCCGCGTTCCGCGCTGGCTACGAGTTAGCCGCGCATCTGGGTTGGGACAAGGAAGCGTCCGAGGCGGCTGTTCAGGAAATTTGCGCGAATGCGCTTCGCGAGGCCGACGCCATGGCTGATTTAGTGCTCGGGTACGTTTATCAGAAGTCGGCCGAGGCTGATCCGACTGATGACGCGGCTGAGGGCGAAGATCACGGCGGCCCGGAGACAACCGGCGCTGCGGCTGGCGCGGCTGCTCCGGCAGGTCTTGAGGCCATGATGCAGGACGGCGGCGACGATATAGGCGGCGCCCCTGCTGGCGGGGATGAAGACGCGGCCATGCAAGAGCTGGCTATGGCTTTGGAAGAGCTTGGAATTCCGCCGGAGGCTTTAATTCACGCTGCGCAGTCGCAGGCCGACGGCGGCGGTGATTTGAATCCCTCCGACGCTGGCGTAACCGGCAAGACCGCTTCTGATCAGCGGACCAAGGACATGATCACGGTTGGTCAGGCTGTTTTGAATTTCAAGCACGCCGGCAAATTTCAGTTTAAAGAAGCCCGCACGAAAAAGTCGCGCGAGCTCCGGGACATGATGAAACAGCATGTTCTCGAACTCGTCACCCGCTAATTAGCACGGAGGTTTTTAATGTCTACGGTCAATAACGAACTTGTGCAGAAAATCATCGACTACATCGGCTACTCCGATGCCGCGATGACTAAAGCCGCCGCCGAACTCAAGGTTCGCGACGAGCAGCAGGAAAAGCTTGCTAAGTTAATTCCTGCCGCGGTTGCTGCCTGCGTCGACAACGAGCGGATTGAACCGCAGCAGAAAGAGGCGCTGGCTTCTGCTCTGCGTGATCCGGTTCGTACTATGGAACTTGTAATCAAATTAGCTGCGCATAAAAACGCGGCTGAACTGGCTCGGCTGGGTACACCGGTGGCGACGAAAACCGCCGGCTACGACCCGTCGAGCAGCCTGACGAGCGGGTACGTGGGTGCCCGCGATGGTCGCCTCAAGGCTTCCGACGTGAAGTTGTTCACGGGTCTTGGTTTAAATCCGCCCACGGCCTGATCGTAGACACACCGAAATTTACATTTACTCACTGGAGGTTTAACAATGCCCGCTCCCGACCTGATTTTTGAGCACGGCCTTGATGTTAAAAAGGGCTGGTTCGACATGGCGTCGCTGGATTACAGCGCCAAGCTGGATCCCAGCATTAGCTTCGCGCTGCCCCGCGGCCGCGTGGTGTTCGTGAATTCGACCGGTTTCTTTGTGCCCGGCGTGCACAAGACGAATGTTGCGATTTTCCTGTTGAACGGCTCCACGGATGCCGACGTCAGCAATCCGGGCACCACGGCGTCCGGTCGGTTCATGCACCAGGCGATTGCCCCGACTGGTAAGCTGTCCGGCCTCGTGGCGACCGGCGGTTATGAAATTGCCAGCACGGAGTTTGATTCGACTCAGACCTACGCGCCTGGCGATCTCCTGACCGCTACTCGGACTGCCACGCCGGCGGCGACCGACGGCGTGCTCACAAATGCTAGCGTAACCCAGTACGTAAGGCCGGTGGTCGGCGTCGTATCGAGCGGCAGCGTTCGGAACCACAACAACGTTCTGTCGTTGTCGTTCTGGACTGTGTGGCTCCCCGGCGCGGCTAACTGGACGCCGTGAACTCAACTAACCCTTTAAATCAGTAATAACACGGAGGTTTTACAATGCCGACTCAGCAAGAAATTCAGCTGCTGAACGAGACTCTGTTCGAGCAGCTTGATACGCCTGGCATGCAGAAGCAGGCGATCGACGCGGTTAACGATTTCACGCGCACCAAGATGCGTGAAGATGGGTTTTATCGGCGGATTATGCCGCCGCTGACCATCACCAACGACGAACTCGATCGGCAGGTCGATACCGACAAGCCGGTTAAGATTGTCGACAAGGAACCCGATTCCCCGGCGGCTGTGTCGCTTCCGTTCGCGACGCTCCCGATCAACTTTTACATCCGTGGCCCGCGCTACCGCGTCATGTTTGACCGGATCGTGTCGCCCCGCGCTGTGAAAGACGTCGACGAGCTGCGTACGTACGTGATCGACATTCGTCAGGTTCTCAGCGACAACATGATCAAGGACATGCTGGCGGAAGAGGACGGCAAGTTTATTGCCGCCTTTAACGCCGTGCTGCCCACTCCGGGTGTCGCGAACGTGGCGAGCGGCGCGGTGCAGTACGAGCAGATCTACGGCGGCATCACCCGCGAGACGCTGGTTGACGCCCTGAAGATTATGCCCCGGACTCCGTCGCACTTCGAGGTTGAGACTTGCCTCGTGAATAACATCACGATCAAGGAGCTCCTGAAGTTCGGCCGCGACGAAATGGGCGGTGACTTTTCGCAGGACATCATCAAGAACGGCTGGGCGGAAGCCAACTTCCTCAACTGCCGCTGGATTGTCACGATCAAGCGGGACCTTGTGCCCGACGATTCGCTGTTTATGTTTGCATCGCCGAAGTTTATCGGCAAGAACTACGAGCTTGAGCCCACCACGATGTACATCCGTCGCGAGGCGTTCATGCTTGAGTACTTTGCGTACAACACGCAGGGCGGCTCGTTCGGTCATACGAACGGTCTGGCTCGTGTTGATTTCCTGTGATGCGGCTTAATTAATTACAAAGGAGCGTTTGTATGGATACGATTGACACCGCGGTAGCGCAGGCGGTGCACACGATTGTGGCTAATGTTTCCGGTCCGCACTTTTTTGAAAAGCTCGCTGCGGCGGGCATTCATACGCGGTCCGAGCAGGAAGCCGCCGAATTGTGGGCATTGGGTCAAAATCTTCTGGCCAACTATACGTTGGACCAGGAAAAGACCGCCGCGGACCAGGTATCCGAGTTGGCCGTCGCCAACGCGCAGTTGTCCGCGCTGCTTGCGGCGCGTACGGGCGCGCCGGTAATGCAGGAAAAGGAAGCCGCGTTTCGTGGGATGGCGACCGCGGCAGCGAATAGCCCGGAAGTAGCAAACGCCGTACTGACGTTGCAGGCTGTGCAGGCTGCGGCGGCTCAGGCCGGTCGGCAATAATGGAGTAACTTATGTCTAATACCACAACTGACCTTTACACAACGGTCAAAAACGTTTCCGGACAGTCAATCGTATTTGGCTTTCTGGGCGTCCGGGGCAAGCGGCTGGACAACAATGCCACCTACTCGCAACCGGGCGACCTCGTCACGAAGCTCGGCACGAAGCGGTCGCAGCGGCAGTTCAAGGCGCTTGAGCGCGCCTTGACCTCCGGGGCGCTCGCGATTGTTAAATCGCCTTCGGTTTATCTTCTTGACGAGGCCGGCACCACGACGGCGGAACTGGCGCTGCAGGGTCGCGTGCTTGGGACAACGGCTCCGTCGTACACCGGCGGCGGCAACTTTGTTCAGAACGACGCCCCCGCTCCGTGATAACAGTTTATTTTGTTTTCTCACGAAAAGGCTGGCCTATTACTGGCCAGCCTTTTTTATTTGTATACTTAGGTTGTTAACAATGCGGGAGGAGGGTTTATGGTTGTTATCGCCACGCCAACGTCGCACCCGCTCGTCACATGCGATCCAAATATCTCTGCGGCTCCGACCAGCTTAACGCCGGTAACGTGCGCCGGACAGAACGTAATTAGCGCGCTGATCGCCACGACTAACAGCCTGCCGGTGTTAACTCGTATGCGGGCGATGCAAATAACACAAGGCCAGTGCGCGACGATTAATTGGCAAATGATCGACAACGCCGGCAATCCGGTTGATTTAACTGGTTGTCTACCCGGCGTTGATCCTGATAATCCGCTATTTGCGTTTACGCTGCGTTTAAAAGAGCAGATGTCGTTAGGCAATGAGCGGGCCGTCTTATCGGTGCCCGCGACTATTTCTGACGCGCTAACTGGTAAGGTTCAAGCGCAATTGACGCCTAGTATGGTAAATACGCCCGGCATTTATTACGCGGAAATGGCGCTGACAACTGTACCGGCAACCCCCACAGAATCCGCCTGCGTAATTTTCTCAAATACCTTTTATTTAGTTATTAACCGAAGCACATTTGGGCCGCCGAGCGATATTGGAGGGCCGCCCAGCATTGCAGAAATTCGCCTGCATTTGCGCGACTCCAGCCCGGCCGAAAGTTATCTTTTAGAGCATTTAATGTTTGATGACGCGGAGATTGCGCTAGCGATTAGTCGGCCGGTGATGTATTGGAACGAAATTCCGCCGCCGCTTGATCAGATCTATAACACGCAAAATTTTCCTTTCCGCTATCACTGGCTGGAAGGTATTTGCGCAAATTTGTTTTTTATGGTCGCAGAGCAATTTCGGCGTAACCAGCTTGATTATTCGGCGGGTGGAGTAGCCATTAACGACCAAAATAAAGAAGCGAGTTACGAGCGGGCGGGCCAAACGCGATGGCAGGCTTACCGCGAATGGGTGCGAGCAACAAAAGCCAGCATTAATTTGGAAAGCTGCTACGGCGAAGTTACAAGCACGTACAAATACAGCGCGTATACAGACGCAATTCGTATTCGCTACTAAGCGGCTGTATCTCGTTCTGGAGAATGGAAAATGCTTAAAAAACCCGGCGAAAGCCGGGTTTTTGCGTTTTACCGGGCTGGCGGCTGAGTACTAAATATTCGCAAAAATTAGGGCATATTTATTGGTCCTCTGGTGTTCAATTCATTCTTACGCAGGAGTTGATAAATGAAGGCTGTTGATTCCGGCACGAAGTTCATCCGAGACCGGATGATCGAAAACGTCAAGGCGCGGCGAAGGGCCGGGGAACCGGTCCCGTTCGACGAGATCGAAGCGACGCGTGTGCGGCTCGGCGTCGAGTGGGCCACGTCCGAAAAGGACGTGGCCGCGGCCAAGGAGGCGCTGGCTATGTGGGCCAGGATGGTTGTGGCCAGCTGCCTGATGACCGCGAGCAAGGAGCTCGTGCAGGCCGGCCGCACGTTGGAGAAAATGCCCCGAACAAAGCCGCTGGCTGACCAGCTGCGGATGTCGTTGCCGCTGATCAACGCGGCGCTGACAGCTTTCTTGGAGACCGGCGTCGATTTCGAGTACGTCGCCGAAGAATTGTTCGAGGAGGGTTTGGCGGCAACCGCGGAGCAGGGCGGCGAGTCGGCCAAACCCGAAAACGAGGGCGAGAAGCCCGACGGCGGCGGGGATTGTTGGCCGAAGTTCAGTAACAACTAGCCACTGGAGGTGATCGTGGAAGTTGCGGAGTTGCCGGGCTATTTTGCCCGGCGGGGGGAGACCCTCGCGGCCAAGTTCCTGGCGCTCATCACTGACACGCTGCGTGCGGCGCTGTTGGTGGGGGATCCCGGAACGGGCAAGACATTCTTCGCGGAATGTTTTGCCCGCGGCCGGCAGGCGCAGCACATCTTCGTGCCGTGCCACTCCTGGTTGACCAACGAAGAGGTCAACCAGGGTGTCGACATCGGCCGCGTGGCGGTCGGCGTCACCCACCCCGACGAGGCCTACCTCGACGGGCAGGTGCTCAAGGCTGTCAAGGCCACAAAGCACCGCGAGGTAGTTCTGGTGCTGGATGAAGTCGAGAAGGCTGGAACGCGGTTCTACGCATTAATTCTCGATTTCCTCCAGCACGGAAGAGTGCCGGACGCTCGGCATAACTTCCATCAGGCGGACCTGAGGAAGCTCTTCGTTGTGCTCACCGCCAACGAGGAAGGCGACCTCTCCGACGCCATCAAAAGGCGTTGCTTCCGCGTGAAAATGCAGTTTCTTCCGGAGAACGTCGAAATCGACGTTCTTCGGAAGTCGACGGGTGCGCCGGGCGGCGCCTGTCGACTTGCGGTGCGCATGGCTAACGCCGTGCGCACTGGCGGTGAGTCTCGGCCCAGTCTGCAGGAGTTGCGGGAACTCCTGCGGACGCGCGGACTGGCAAAGTCACCCGACGACGTGGACGCTCTGATCGAGGGGTTTCTCGTGAAGAGCGACAAAGACCGCGCAGCGATTCAAAAGCTCGTGCGGCAGCCGGGATCCGCGTTGTATGCGGAATTCCGGCGGTGATGCTTACGGGGGCGCGACCTATTACGGCGGGGTCGCGCCCCCTACGACTACGCCGGCCGGAAAGGAGAGCCGCAGTGGCACTTACGCTGCGAGACTTGCAGAAGTTGCTTGCGGTTTCTCGCCGCAAGCCGGGGGCGTTTGTGGAGACCAAGTCGCCCGCGGAGCAAACGGAGTTAAATCTGTTTGCCGACTGGATGTTTGGCGCACAGCTCCGCGAGGACCGCAATTGCGTGTTGTCGGCGGGTTGTTTTCGCCGGTCTTGCCCCTGCTCGCGATGCGATCAGGCGCGCGAGGACGCCGGCGGAATGATTGATAGTTTCGCCGGGGTGTACGGGGCGGGCACAAAGTTGTCCGAGCTGTACGGCAGCGGGCAAGCATCGCAAGACCGGCAGCCCGCTGAGCCCAACTCGGCAGGCGAACCGGGCGAGGCCTCCGGCGAGGCTTCTGGCGAAGCTTCCGGGGATAATGTCTCCGAGCAGGAGTCGCCGGGCGGCGAGCCTAACGGCCAGCCGCAGCCGGGCGGCGTCGCCGAGGCAATTAAGGCCGCCGAACAAAAAGCGGCAGCCGAAAAGGTGAACGCGGCAGAGCGGCAGCTTGAAGCCGCTCGGGCAGCTAACGCCGAGCAGCAGGCTAAAAGCGAAAGCCCCGGTCGCGGGCGTTCGCCGGAGGCCCGCGCCGCGCAAAACGCTGTCAAGCGGGCCCGCCAAGCTCGTCGCGATGCGCAGCGCGCGCGGTCGTCGTTAAACGCGGCCGGGCAGGTTTCCGGGGTTGCTCGCGGTCAAATTGCCGGCGCCGAGGCCCGGCTTGAACGCGTCGACTCCGCGCTCCGCCAGAAAATGGCAGAGCTGATTAACCTGCTTATCGCGGCGGGTTCGTCGGGCGGGCAGTCCGGGCCAATTCCAATCTTGAGCGCCAAAAAGATTGTGACCCGGAAACTGGCCCGCCGGCCGTTGGGAAATGCCTTTAAAGAAGACAGCGTGACCGGTCGACCGGTGACGTTGTTTCTGCCGGACATTTCCCCGTCGTGCGCACGCACGGCGAAAGCCGCGTGCGACATCGCAAACGCGGCTGGCTACGCCGGCGTGTCTGGCTCTGACGTGCTGGTCTGCCCGCACAGCAACGGCTGTGTGGAGTCGGAGGTGGAGTTCATTCCGTGGTTCAATGGTCGGCCGGCGATTGAGCTGACCGAACTCCGGAAAATCTCTCCGCTGTTCGAGCAGGTCACCACGGGCGCCAGCACGTGGTTGATTAAAGCCGTCGTGATCATTGGCGACAACGACGGCGAACTGCTGTATCGGCAGCTCGCGGATATAACCAAGATTAAGCGGCTGATCTGGCTGCACAATCATCCGAGCCGAGTTAAATTTCGGTCGCCGGAAATTGGTTCGCCCGCTGCCATGCTGTCGGTGCCGTGGGCGCCGGCGGCAAAAGAAAAGGTTACCGTCGTGCGCGGCTGTGTCGACAGGCCGAGCATGATGGAGGGGTTCAAACTGGGCCTCAAAGACAGCTGACGACGTGCACGCAGGCTCTTTAAAGGAGGGAGCCAGTGCAGTTTTAAAAACTTCTACGCAGCGCCTAATCAGCGGTCCCTGCGTACGTCGTCGAGCTGTCGGAAGCAAAAGCTGATCATAGCCGCCGCGGTCGGCTTTGAAACGCCTACTTGCACAGGCGTAACGCGGACTGGCACGGAACAGCGTGCCACAGGGTCAAAAGCATTTGGAAACAGCGAACGTCGAGCTTTCGAATCGACGCTGTAATATTTGCGGGACCCGTGCTGTTCGTCATCGATCGGCCCGGCGGCAATAGAATCGGTTGCGCCGCCGGTAACCCTCGATGCCAAGTCGCCTGACGGTTGTCCGTCTAGGCTTTCGCCAGCCGCTCCCCGCCGATTGGTTGCGGCACGTTTTCTCAGTGCACTCCCTCACGGGTATTGCCGTCTCGGCCGGCAAGCACTGAGCCCGACCACGCGAGTAATTTCGTGGTCGGGGCAAAGCGGGGACCTACGGACATAGTACGTAGGCCCCCGCTTTTTTTAGGTATCAGAGGTCCGGCGATATAATTAAACCATGAGTCAAGAACGCATTTATCCGTTCCGCCGCATTTCTGTAGACCACATGGTTCGCGGCGTAACGCGAGTGTGGTGGCAGCTAGAGTCCCAATTCCGCGAGCCCGGGCCGTACGTATTTCAATTACAGTACGGATATACGCCAATTAAATCCGCTGTTGATTGGCAAAACGTAGGCGACCCGGTTACAAACGGCTATTTCGCGTTAGACCCGGGATGGCGCGAAGGCGGAATGGATTTATTAACTCATTATCGCGTTACGCTTACGACGCCGGATAATATTTACGTTTCACAGGCGGCAAACTGCTTAGGTGAATTAACGGAGCGCGATTGGTTATTAAGCCGAGAAATTATTCGCAAAGAGCAGCTTCGGCACCGGCTTGTTTCGGTGCCGGGTTATTTAATTAAGCAATACCGCTACGGAAAACCGTGTTCTCGTTGCCGCGATGAGTTGACACAAGAAGTGACGGATGACAACTGCAAAATATGTGCGGGGACGGGTTTTGAAGTTGGCTATCATCCGCCGCTTGCGCTTCAATGCTGGGATTTAGCGCCAACGGTTAATGCTGAACGCGTAGATACTGAAGTTAAAGGGGCTACACGGGAAAACGCTTATACGACAGCCCGGGTGATCGGCTTCCCGGCGCTGAGTAAACGCGATATTTGGGTAAACGGCTCAACCGACGAGCGCTGGGTAATTGACCAAATTAAAGTAGCCGCCACGATTCGAAATGTTCCGGTTGTCTATGAGGTGACGATGGGCTTGTTGCCGTTTAACAATACGGTATACAACATTGAAGTGGGCGGAGAGCCGGCGCATAGAGATCCTAGGCCGATAGAAAGCGTAGAAGGCTGCGGCGACATTATTGTTGATTCAAACTACGGCGGGGATGATAGTTTGGCTTATATTGACGCCACGGGTTACGCGGTAGAAGGCGCCAATGTTTATGTATTTAAGCAAGCTGATGTCGATGCCGCGGCGCCCAGTTTGCCAAATCGTGATTTAGCTGTGGCGCAAACGTCAACGGTGGCGAACGGGCGCTGGGGGTTGGCGTTAAAACTATTTGCCGGGACTTACAGCGTACTTTACGAAAAACTTGGCGAATACGGACCCGATTTAAAACCGCTGACTGTAGTTCCCGTTGCACCAATTCAAATCGCCCCGCCGCCTAGCCCAAAACCGACTAAAGCAGTAGAAGATTTTTGGAATATTTAATGCGAAATAAGCAACAATTACAGCCGGCAATTAAAATAACGAACCCGCCCGAAAAATTGCTTAAAAAATTGCGGCTGATTCCGCAAATAAGCCTGCTGCCAAAATTACCCGAAAAAGACGACTTACATGAGCACCTGCGACTCTCCGCTAAACCCGCCGGAAATTGAAGCGCAATTTCCAGCCGGCAGCGCACCTGAAAATCGTATCGACAAAGTCAGCGCGCTGTGTTCTTACGGCATGCGGCCCCACGTAATGACCGGCCTGCTGCGGCAACTTTTAATTACGCATTTTTCTGACCCGGCCAATATCGATGATGCGCGCGTTCGCAGAATTATCGAAGAATTAGGCGGCTGGAAACCATCAGATAGCGGGTTAAATCAGATCGGGTTGCTGATTGAGAGCATTACGCGCTGGAATCCGACCAACAGCGACAAACGCCCGGCAATCTTAATTAAACGAAATACTTGGCAGTGGTCTCGTCAGGTAATTGGCGACCATGCTTCGGCAGATCTCGCGCTAGGCGCTACAAATTACTTAGGGTTTTGGCAGGGCAGTCATTCACTGTATTGCTTAGCGCATCACGGCGGCGAAGCGGAATTTCTGGCAACTGAGGTCATGAAATTTCTTGTAACATTTGGGCCGATTATCACTGACCAGATGAATTTGTTACGATTTTATGTAAGTGAGATCGGCGGGTTGGCAATGGTGCAAGAAGCCGCGCAGGGCTATGTCGTACCGATCACTGTTACTTATATCGCGCAAGAGTTGTGGGAATTACAACCGCAAGTGCCACGACTAAAACGCATTGTTTTTAAAGCGTCTGAGTTGCTTGATTATTAATTTGCAAATTGTTTTTTGCGAACGTGCGTGTTGTATATACTGTTGTCAGGCGCCAACCGCACACAAAATAACGTTATGCCTCTCTAGGAGATTGAAGCATGGCCGACTACGTAAAGCCGCAAGTACTCGTTTTCCAGGATTTCACTGCTGCGCCGACGGAGTTTGCTTCTCCTTTGCGCGCGCATATTGCCGGCCCGCAGGCTGTGCTGCACCGCTACACCAACGTTGACGAAAAACCTTACACCAAGCTGGGCGAATATAACCGGCTGCACGATACGTTTTACGCGTGGCCGCAGCGCACCGCCGGCTCCCGCGTCGACGATACCTACACGAAAGTATTTATCGACGGCGCGCTGCTGCAGTATTACAACACCGCGACGGACACAACCAGCAACTCAGGCGCGGCTGTTTATTTCACAGATCCGGCCGACCGGGCTGAAAACAACGTACTTAAGTCGAGCTTTTTGGCGCTTAAGTCGAACGGCGCGGCTTATCCCCGGAGCGCCGTACTCAACGATCGCGACGTAAAGGTTGGCGACGTAGTTCGTGCGACGTACATTCGCCCGGGCGATTGCGCGGAAACCGAACTGTGGACCACCATCACGGGGTTCGGCAGCGAGAAGGTTGCTTCGCGCATCAAGACGGCGGTGGCGGCCAGCACAAATCAGGCGACAACCGCGAGCACACACACGGTAACGCTCGTAACCGGCGACGCGGCCACAGCGCCGGTGGTGACCGTTGGAACGGCTTATAACGGCTGGGCCTCGGGCTACATTAACGAAGAGTACACTTTTGAGGTGGTTCGGAGCGCGGTGGTGGGCTGCGACTCTGCGGTGCTTCGCGTACTCTCGGCCAGCGGCTCCGACGACGTTGACGAGGTAATTCCCGTTACGAACGTTGCGACGATCGGCACCCGCGGGTTGACTGTGACGTTTGACGATCAAACAAAGTTAACAATTGGCCAGAAGTGGCGCGCGGTTGTATCGCAAGCCTTCGATGCCGTAAACGCTACGGCCTCCGCCGCCAGTTTCACAACTGCGGTCGGGACGACTGACCTGCTTAATGGTTACACCGGCGCGAACGACGATGTTTATATCGTCACTTGCACCAAGGGCGGCCTGTTTGCCGATCTTCCTGAGATCAGCGTCACGACAGCCAAGGGTCTCGACTTTTCCGGCCCGACCACGGTGTCTGCCGCGGCTACTGCGGTTGTCGTCGGCACCAAGGGCGTCAAAGTAAGTTTCAACGGCCTTGGGCTGCGCAAAGGCGATAAGTGGTACATCACGTGCGTTGCTTCGGCTGCCGGCTCGGCCAATGAAATTTACCTGCAGGACGACCTCCCGGTCGCGATGCGTGGCTCGTCGAATCACATCAACGTAGAGTTTTACATCAAAGACAACATTACGTTGACAAAAAACCGGCTTGGCTTCGCGCCGTTAACGAACTATTACACAGAAGCCACACAGCTGTGCTTGCAGGAAGGCGCGGTGGCGTATCACCCGAGTTGGACGGCCAACGGTGTGCAGCAGCCGTTAAATGTTTACAGCGGCACGGCGTACGTCGAATACCGCGAGTGGCTGACCGCGCTGACCGACGAGGTTGGCACGCTGGATTCCGTTGCGAATTTGGATCTGATTGCGGGCCAACTCGATCCGGACAATCCGCTGAAGTGGGGCGTTTACAAGGCGCTTACGAACAGCAACGGCATTTCTGTGAAATACACCGCCGTAGCCAACCCGGACAGCTTGGACAGCTGGGCTTATGTGCTGGAACGCATCAAGGGCCGCGACGATATTTACAATCTTGTGCCGCTTACGTTCGATCGCAAGGTGATCGACCTGTGGGCCGCGCACATTAATTCGGAATCGAACGAGATTGCCGACAATTGGAAGGGCGGCTTTGTTGCGGTAAAGGCCCGCCCGGTTGCGCAGGTGGTCGGCAAGGGCGTGACGATCGGCGGCGTTGCTGACAATACTGTGACGGCTGAAGTGCTCGCTACGCTGGGTGACGATCCCGCGGCGACCGGCACGCAGTACACGAAGCTGCAGGTTACGTCTGGCAACGGTTATTTCATTACGAATAACGTGCAGCCCGGCGATAAAGTCCGTTACAACTTCGCTGTCGACGGCTTCAACGCTCAGGCGTACGAAGAGTACGTTGTCGACCGTGTGCTGTCGGAGAACACACTGCTCTTGTACAGCGGTGAGGACGCGCCCGTTACGGTGCCGCAGCGCGTTGAGATTTATCACGAGCGCACGCGGACGGAGATCGCCGAGGATATTGCGACGCAGGTTGGGTCGCTGGCAAATCGGCGGATCTGCGCTGTTTGGCCCGACGAGGTTGGCGAGGCCGGCACAGTTCAGCCGGGCTATTATTTGGCTGCGGCGTTGGCCGGGTTGGCTTCTGGCGTGTTGGGGCACCAGCCGCTGACAAACGTCGAAGTTGCCGGGTTTGACGACTACACGCGGTCGTACAAGTACTTTAACGAGACGCAGCTGAACATCATTGCTGCGGCCGGCACGTGGATCGTAACGCAGTCGAATACGGGCACGCCGTATACTCGGCAAGCGCTCACGACCAGCACGCTCGACGTGAACCACAAGGAAGAGTCTATTCGGCGTAACGTTGACGCTATTTCTTACTTGTTCTTGCGGACTTTACGGCCGTACATCGGGCGGACAAACGCGTCTCAGAGTATGGTTAATTTGCTGGGCGGCGTAATTGGCGACACGGCGCGGTATTTGTTGACAAAAGTGTATACAAATGAGCTCGGCGCGCCGATAACCGGGGCAACGCTTAAAGTTTTGCGTTTGCACCCGCTGCTCAAAGACCGGATTGAAATTGTGCTAGCCATTTCGGTTCCGGCGCCGCTCAATAACATTGAGCTGCACTTGGTGGTCTAACAAACAATACAACTGCGACAATTTAAAAAGGAGCACACACAATGTCTGTTTTTGGCGGTAACAATCAAAGCGTGCAGGGTGTTATTAAAGCTGAAAACGTTCAGCTTAAAATTGGCAATGACGTGGCCACTGGGGCGGTTGTACAATCAGCCGAATGGACTTTAACTCGTACGGTTAACATGCTTTACGAGATCGGCACGCAAAACGTTTACTACGTCGGCGACCGGCGCAAAGGCGAAGCTCGGTTTACTCGGGTTGTGGCTGGCCGGCAAGAACGATTCCAAACTTGTACTGGACACCCAAAATAAGCCGTGCGCCGGCGCCGCTGCGGGCGTTGTGTATACGTTGTTGGGCGTTACACTGCAGACAATTGGCGCGTCTGTTACGGCGCAAGACATCGTAATCACCGAAAACATGGGTTTTATGTTTGTCGACATGGATTATGACGCGCCTGGCGGCGGCGGCGCTGGTGGTGGTGGTGCCGGCGGTGGCGGTCAAGGTGGTGGTGCCGGCGGTGGCGGTCAAGGTGGTGGCGGTGCCGGTGGTGGCGGCGCCGGCGGTGGCGGAGGCGGCGGCTTTACCGGCGCGCCCGATTCAAACACGCCGGATTACGGCCCTCAAATCTTCGGTTAATCCGCGTTAACGCTGCGTAAATAAGTAACAATAGCGG
>RGUK01000110.1 GCA_010027825.1 bacterium | reverse complement strand
CGGCCTCGTTAGCTAACATGTAACCATGTACCAGCGGTTTGCCTGTGTTGCCCGTAATCGTAATTGCTGCGTAGTTGCTATTAAGCGGCGTATTCGCTCCGACATTGCCCGTTGCAAGCTGCGTACCGAAGACATTCATGCCTTGCCCCGCAGCGGCACCGCCGCCTGGCGCCATAACGCGCGTTCCACTCGGCTGCTGAAGCGCTGTCAGCAGATCAACCCGGTATGCTTTTGCTAAAATGTTCGCAGGGGCAGCAGCAGCACCACCATTGCCCGGACGGGTAACAGCAATCACGCGTGCTGATACATAGTCCGCTGTTGGATCTTCCGCCTTGTCAAGGCCACTATCTTGGCGCTCTAGCTCGATGTTGCGAAAAGGAACGCTGGCGCGCACGCCTAAGCGACCCTTGCCTTTGCAGACGGGAAAAGCAAGCGCACCACCAACGGTCATGCCCATTTCATTATATTCCACCCGCGGCGAAAGCGACTTGAAACCAGCAAGGGGATTGTAGTTGGCACCATTAGGATCAACTTGGCCATTGGGAAAGGCATCGGTAACTTGGAAATCTGCCTTGTTGAAGATCAACTCGGTAATTTCTTTAGTTGTGGTACCGTGCTTCAAAAATGCCTTGTTGGCATTTTTTGTATGCGCAGCTGACCACAGATTAAGGCTGTATTTGCCTTCTTTATCATTGCTTTCAAACACATAGCGCAACGGACCGTTGCCAGCAATCCAAGGCGTGCGCATTTCTGAAAGCGCAAACGCTTGGCTTACGGCAAGCAGCGCGGTGAGCGCTAACTTTAAACCTGTTTTGTTCATAACGTTATTCCTCATTCACTTTTATACACTAGGGGCGCGTAACCGCGCCCCTAGTACAGTCTTTCTACTTAACGACTGAGAAGGTTTCTGGCTGAGGCGTACCCAATGCTTGCAGCGAGCCTACCGCAGCAGCTTCAGCCAAGGTGCCACCAGCTGTTGATGCTGCAGGTGCAGCAGCACGAACAATTTCGCCACCAACCGAGTACTTGCTACCGGATTGGGTGATGTAATCGATTTGTGTTGCAAACAAGGTTTGACTCAAGTTAACGCGACGTGCTCGTGAGGTACCTTGCAGGTCATATGCACGGGTGTTGATAAAATTGAAGAAGTCACTCGCGCTGGTAAAACTAAAGGTGCTACCACCATCACCAAACGCAGTCGCATCTGCAATGTCATCAGCTACCGCACGGTCCAGAAGCGATTGGCCAGATGCCAAGATGCCGTAGTTTTCACCTGTTGCTACTGCGCCAGCAAAGTCCCAGATGTTTGCAGCATAGAATGCACCGCTTGTCGCTGGTATCAACACTAGGTTGCCGCCACCACGTACGTTAAATACAGTGGATGGGGCTTGCTTCCAGGTGAATCCAGCGGATGGACCAACAGCAATCAATGAAGATTGGCTGGTTGAGCCGTCAGCAATGTTCTTGTGTTCAAAGATGCCGTTTTGCAGCTGTACCGTTACGGCCGCAACGTTGCGCAATGCTTGCAGCACCCACACGCCGGAGCTGAGTGCAGCGTAGTTTGCACTGTAGTCGCCATCAGAGGATGGTGAAGCAACAATGCTCATTGGGTTGAAGGTTGGGAAACCATCTGGGTCAAGGACTGCAGCGCCATCGCCATCAACTACTGGGTTGTTGCCGGATGAAGCCGTGCCATTTGGCTTGCCGCTCTTGTTAACCACGCCAGCGCCAAGACCAAAGAAGCCTTCACGATCGATGTGGAACGTTGCGTTAGGGCCGTTGACGGTCAGGTTGAAGCTGACGGAATGCCCATCGCCACGGTCGGTTGGGTTACCAACTTGGAACGCACCGCCAGCAAGCGTATCGCTGCCGATTTCAAAGCGGCTTTGACGCTGCAAGCTAATGGTTACATCGGTAACTAGATTATCACTGTCGCTTTCAACACCAACAAAGCTGTTGCCGTAGACGCCAATGGTTGCATTCTTGTTCAGCCAGATTTGGCCTTGGCCAACAATGCGTGTACGGTAGTCAGCGGCAGGCGCGGTGTTGCTGCTTGAGGTCAGATCTGAGAATGGCACGTAGTTGGAGGTGTTTGAGTTGCCTTCAAAGATCATCTTAGCTTGGTCGGTCAGGTACACAACCATGCCAGCGCCTGTTGGATTGTCTGGCAAGCGCAGGGTTGAACCAGCTTCAAACACCAAGGTGATGTTGCCACCAAAGGCAATTTCTTGGCGGTTTGTAGCCTTACCAAAACCACTCAGGTCAAGCTCGCCGCCAGCAGGAATGCGAATTTCGCGTGGCTGCACTGAGGTGAAGGTCAAGCGTTGTACGCCAGCATTGCCAAACTCAGCTGTTGGCAACAAGGCAAGGCGGTCAACAACAATCAAATTGCTGTTAACGGTTACAACACCATCGCCCAGTGGAGCAATCGAGATGTTATCTTTGCCAAGCAGGTTCCAAGCACTGTCAGACTGCTCATTCCAGTTTTGGCTGCCAAGACCAATGTTTCCGCCGTACTCAACAAAGAGGACTGCGTGTGCACCTTCGCCAACAAAACGGTCAGCAAGCTGATCGCGTGTTGTTTTTTCTGAAGTAAATTCACGAACGCGTGCAACCAATGGACGAACGCCGTCGCCGGTTACGTCAAGCATGAACGGATCAGACATGGTAGCACCTGCTACACGCAGTTGCTTGATGTCATCACCTGGACCGATGTAGAGCAGATCAAGTGGGCGCGCTTGCAGTTGGTCGATGCTCTCGGTCGAACGAGCCGTCCACTTAGATGCAGCCTTCATTGCTTGCGGGCTTACTGACTTGCGAGCAGCCATTATCTTGTCTTTTGGCGCTTTCTTGGTTGGCATGTTGTTGAAGTCTGGTTGACCTTCAACATCGCTCACGTGAGTTGCGCTGTAGTCTGGCGTGTCGCGGTAGGTCCAACCAATGAGCATTTCTTCAATGCCAGCACGGTCGCCAAGCGCGTTGCTTGCGTTGTAGCCGCTCACACGAACATACCCTTGCGTGTCGGTTCCTTCAACATCTTCAACCACTTGGTTGCGACGAGCTGCAAACATTTCTTGGGTGAAGTTGTATGGTTGTACAGCGTAGTTTGGATCGAACTTAACTTGATCGCTAGGCAGGTCGATGCAACCTGACAGGAAGCAAAGACGCTGGTTGCCATCGTAGTTGTAGTCGTTCCAGATGCGCTGTGCAAGCATGGTTGAGAATACTGACTGGTAAGGGAGCTTGTAACGGCTGTCAGATCCGCCTGAAAGCGCTTTGTAGCTGGTGTCGATCTTACCACCGTGCTTGACATATACCACGCCGCTGTCGTTATCCGTTGCTACCGGTACTGGCAAGCTATTGCCATCTTTGTCGAACGAGCCGAAGCAAATAATCGAACCTTCAATCGACAACCGTGCAGCGGGTGAGGTCAATGCGTTTGGCACCCACAATGCTGCCGCGTAGTCTGGGAAGTTTGATGCCATGTCGCTAACCAATGGCTCACGACCAGCATATGGCAATACGAATGGGAAGTTGCCACCATCTGCTGCAGGTGCACCGGTGCCAGCTATGGTACCATCAAGCGTTTGAACGCTTGGCCAGCCTACGGCAAGGTTACAAACCGGATCTTCGCCATCAACGGTCAGATCAAGGTTAGTAACTGCTGGTGGCTGAGCGAACATAAACAGGTGATGAGCGCGTTGCTTGTCAGCAAAGCGATCTTTTGCTGCTTGTGTGCCTAAACCATCCATGAATGCCTTGATATCAGGATGGAATTGGTTTGCTGAGCCCAGTAGCAGGCGAACACTGGATGAATCGCTTGGGGTAGCTGATACTGGCTTGTTGTGTTTGAACACGTTCCAGCAGCAGCTTTCCGTGACAAAGTTGTTGGTATCATCAGCCATCAAGTTGAGCGAGCTACCGTTCAAGAAAATGCGACCAAAACCGGTCAGCAGGGTGTCCAACGGATCGCCGTGGTCATAGAAAATAACTGCAGACTCGTTAGTAGCGGTAGAAGAAGCAGTTGCAGTACCAGCACCAGTGTCTGCATCAACTGGTTTGAAGGCATCCTTTACTACAAAGCGCAAACCAGAAGCGTTCAATGACTCTTCCAGCGCGAGCGCTGCATTGTGCAGTTGCACTTCTGGGAAGCGATAGCGGTTCGGATCTGATGCACGGTTGACCGTTGCATCGCTCAAACCTGAAGCATCCCAGAACTTGATACCAAACCACATACGCTCGCCACCTGTCATGCCAGGCTCAGATACGTTTGGCAAGCCGTCGACATAGTGCGTTGGCTCAGAGTGGCGGAAAATAACGCTGTTGAACGTTACATTATTGTTGAAGAACAAGGTTGGTGAGTTGTAACGAGCATAGGATGTACCCAACAGAAGTGGACGGTTTAACGTCGTCACTAAGTCTTGTTGAAGCTCAGCACCGCGGTGATCAATAGGCAATGCAATTGCACCAATCGTTGCCATATCGCCACTGGAAGCGTAGGTGCGATCTTGGGCTGCTGCATTTTCACGATCAACAAGGAGTGGCCCTTCAGCATCAAATACGTGCTCGCCTTCACCCGATGTCTTTACGTGCCCCTCATCGTCAACTGAAAGCAAGAAACCATCGTAGGTTGAGTTATCAGTAACAACCAGTGATGAAGTCCAGTCAACCGTTGCCCAATCAGGGGAAGCGCCGTTGTTTGCCCAGAAGGTGAACATGTTGCCGTGAAATGTTGATGCTGCTGACTTGAAGTACATAGCACCGTTACCACGGAAGTGGATGTTCGCGCGTGCTGGCTCAGCTGGCTGAGCAGGTGTTTGAGCAAATGGGTTTGCAACGCTAAACAAGCTAAGCGATGGGCTGCCGCCTTCATCAAGGATGAATGGGTTGCCGCTTACAAATAGCGCAGGATCCAAACCGTCAACAATGAATGCTGATGGGTTACGTTTCTTAATCAATGATGGTGTACCGTCAAGTGTTGGATCAGCAAAGTCGTAGTACGCAAGTGGATCTACTTGGTTTGTTGAGCCGCTTGCATGGTCGACGAAGGTGTTGTGATAAACATCCATCTTGCCGTTTACACCAAGCACAAAGCCACGGCGCACGTTGAAGAAGGTGTTTTGATCACTGTTTGAGTACGCCCATGAATTACCTTGGTAGCCAAGCGCTGATGGTGTATACAAATCCCAGTAGGTATCGGAAGCAAGCTTGCCGTGTGTTTGCACGTCGTTAACGATGAGCAAGCCGCGACGGTCAGAAGGACTTGGGTTGTAGCTTGCGCGATCTTCATCTGACAGGCTGTTGTAGTGCTTGTCATCGATCACACGCATAATTGCTTGAATACCAGCTGGCTTTGAGAAATCATAACCAGGAACTGATGATTCACCTTCTGATGGCAATACGCAACCACTGATTGCTGCTGCATCAAAACTGGTTACATAGTGGCCAGCAACAACTACAGCGCCATCGTTGAATTGGTATTTTTCAATAACTTTACCAAAATTTGGATTTGCAGCGCCTTCTGTCTCACCAGGCAAGAATTCATCAGAGTCACGCAGGTAAGCGCCTTGGATGAAGAGCACCATGCGGCCGGTACCATCATTTGATGGGTCGAATGCAATTGCGCCGCAACCACTCACATCGTCACCTACAGCGCCGGTTTCATTGTCCGACAAATAGGTGATCAAAGAGTTTGGACCTACTTTAACGGTACAGTTCAGGAAGTTGTTA
>RGUK01000109.1 GCA_010027825.1 bacterium | reverse complement strand
GAACACGATGGCATCATTCGCCATGGGGCTAAGCTGCTCTATGCCTATGCCACCGCGACGGTGCCTAAAGTGACGGTTGTCCTACGCAAAGCAATTGGCGGCGCGTACATCGTCATGGGAAGCAAGGAGTTGGGAGCTGACATTAACTTGGCCTGGCCAACGGCGCAAATTGCCGTGCTGGGAGCCAAAGCTGGCGTCACCATTGTGCATGGCAAGCAGCTGGCTTTGCTTTCCGCGCAAGATCGCCTTCTGCAAGAACAATCGCTTGAAGACTCTTACACCGACCAATTTCTGCATCCACTTACCGCTGCTCAGTATGGATATATCGATGCAATCATAGAGCCGGCAGAAACGGTCAATGCCATTGCCAGAGCACTCAGGCTGACTGCCGACAAAGTTGAAAAGCTTCCACTACGCAAACACGGCAATATGCCGCTCTAGCCCGCCCATCTCTTCCAATTAGCTTTACTGATCGGTATTGCCATCCTCTCTTGGATCAAGTATCCTCTGTGCTGTTTGAAAGTTTTCTGTCAGGAAAATTTCTCTAGAAAAACAGATTGCACAGAAAGGTTTTGCATGTACCCGCGATGCGTAGCTGCGTTGTTCTCTGTATTTATCCTCCCTTTGGCAGCCGCAGACCTGCCAGACCAAGAAAACAACCACGCTGCCGCTAACATGGATGAAGTAACGCCACCCGAGCGAGCAAAATTCTCCGTCTCACCCACGCCTGAAGGCACCTTGTGGGTTGACACTACAATAACCAAAGAGCTTCCCGAAGGCCGCGTTATCCTAAGCGGAGAAGCACGCAGCGCCTTAAACGCAGTCAGTAGTGGAAGCGCTGAACCAAAGCGCTACTCAAAAGACGGTACCTTGATCAGACTTGGTTGCCTGGTGATGCATGAGCGCGTCTTCCAGGCCTTGCCTGACTGTCTAAGGACCTCTATTCACACAGCCCGCCTTAGCAGCGGTCTAAAGACTACCCCTACCATCAAAGAGCTTCGCCATGCGTTATCACTTGAGGAAATTGTGCATGTCATCCGTGTTGGATCAACATTTAGAAGCAAAGATAAGAGCGGTAAACCAACCCTTATCATCATCGCTCCCACCAGCACAACATACCATTCGCCCTGCTCATACCCCCACCTCCCCTCTATCAAGGCTGGCCAAATAAAATTGATTTTTGGTTGCTCAGGACAAGCCACCAGTCCCTACGTCTTATTTCATGCCATGATCCACGCCCCAGACACGGGAGCATCCGCAGACGACGGAGACTTTTGTGTAGCCAGCGGTAGCTGCAACCAGAAAGGCATAGTCCGCTTCGAGTTCTGGGACGACACAATGCCGCATTTTTCGCTAGAAGGCGCTGAATCGTAATCTGTTCTAGCAATGCTACGCACGGTGGCGTCAAGATAGAAAGAAATACACAAGCAATAACGCGGAAAAGGGGCTGGGTATGCGTTTTCTTGTCCAAGCAATGGCGTTTGCATGGTTACTAGGAATAGGGGCAACACCCTTATACACGGCAGCACGCCGCATTATCGTTATTGGCGCAACTACTCCCATACGCCCTACGCCACCAACCTACATCGGACAACTCCAAGACGGTTATCGATGCGCTTTGTTTGCTGTTCCAAAAACGCAGCGGGTATTTTTTAAAAGCCGAAGACTAGAAAAAGCTCTAGCGAGCGCCGTTGCAGATTTTGAGGACACGAAAAAAGCCCGGTTATGGATAGCTGAAGGTGAACAGTCGCTTTATGACATAGGACCCCTCACCGTCCACCACCGCGTCCTGGAACAGCTATGCAACGAGGTGCCCGACGAAGAAGATAGTGCCCATGTAACCGATATTGCGCTCATCCTTGCTGGGCTACAGGGCGGCAAACCTCACATCGCAAGAAAAAGCAACGGCAGACGGTGCCTTGCGATTGTAGCACCTGTACTGCTAAGCCCTCCACCATCAGTCCATGAACCATCAATCGAGGGGGAGCTCATGCTCTTATTCGGTTATGACTATGAAAACAAGTATCCTGGCGTACTCTTCCACGCGATGGTCCACACCAAGCCTTTAGAAGTAACGCCAACAGACAGTAAAGGCTTCCAGGACGACAATGACCGACTCCGCTTCACCCTAGAGCGTGATTGAGCGCATTACCTTATAGCACAGACGACCTTTTTTATGCTAAAATTGGCCTCATAGGGAAAGGTAAGCTTTCTGAATAAGGGGTTGCGCACATGCTGAAGATAGTCTCTTTCAAGCATTCTGAACGTGGGTTGCTTAAGTTAATCTTGGCCTGCGTGCTTGCAATTGGTGCAGGCGCTGGTTTTTACCTGTGGTACCAAGCACAACAAGGCACCGTGCAGGTTTCTCAACCAGAAGAAGTCCGTGGCTCTGCTGTAACGCTGAAAAAGCTGCGTGAAGAATATTTCCCACAACTGCATGAAATGTTTTCCAACGAAGTGCGCAAGGGACTGGAGTTTCCACCCGTTATTAACTTTGGCTATACTATCGCTTACATGCGTGAGCTGGAGCGCCGCTCTTCAACTACTAAGGGGATGCTGTACGTAATTTTTGATAACAAAGATAACCTGCCTATTGGCACCATCGAAATTCGGGAATACGACCCCCAAGATGTTGGCCAAATGGGCTGTTGGATTAATGAGAAATATTGGGGCGGCGGCCGTATTGTTGAAGCAATCAAATTGATTTCAAAGACATACTTCAACCGCTACCCAGAAGAAAAAAGCTTTCTTGCGTGGGCTCGTGTTTGGAACCAACGCAGTTACAAAGCACTTAAAAAAGCTGGTTTTGTGGATGATGGCTACATTTATCACAATGGCAAGCCATCGTATTACCAGCTAAAAATGCACAAAGGATAGTGCGACAAAGGGGCCTGCATGGCAGCAAAAAAAATGTACACCGTTGGCGAGTACCACCCAAAAACATTGCTCGTTGGTGTCTACACACCTAACAACCAAATTGGCGACCCACAGTATTATTACGACGAATTTTTGAGCCTAGTTCACACCCTTGGCCTGCCGTACGACATGACTTACTTCATGAAGTTGCGCTCGCCCGACAACAACACCTTCTTGACCAAAGGCAAGCAGGAAGAACTCACCAAATTTTGTACCGAAAATGATATTGAAATTGCGTACTTTTCAGAAACGCTTACGCCTCTGCAAGAGCGCAACCTAGAAGGCATTTTGGGATGCAACGTTGCTGACCGCTCACGCATTATTTTGGAAATTTTCAAGAAGTCTGCTCATTCGTCTGAGGGTAAAATCCAAGTCGAGATGGCAGAAATTGAATACTACAAAACACGCATTATTGGCCGTGGCCATGAAATGATGCAGCAAGCCGGCATCATGGGGAGCAAGGGACCGGGCGAAACGCTCAAAGAGGAACTACGCCGCCACTTTGAAGAAAAGCTGCGCCAAGCACGCAAACGCTTGGAAACGCTTGAACGATCACGCGCGGTGCAGCGCAAGCAGCGCCTAGCAAGCAACACGCCGCTGATTTGCATTATTGGCTACACAAACGCAGGCAAATCAAGCTTGCTTAACCGGATTGCCAAGGGGGACGTGCTTGCTGAAGACAAGCTGTTTGCAACGCTCGATACCACCACGCGCGAACTCTTCATTGATAACAAGAAAAAGGGCCTGATTTCAGACACCGTTGGCTTTATCAGCCAGTTGCCACACAATCTGATTGCTGCCTTCAAATCCACACTGGATGAGCTGCGCTATGCCAAGCTGCTTCTACACGTTATCGACTTGAGCAATCCTGCCTGGAAAAGCCAAATTCGCGTAGTTGCAAAGACTCTGGAAGAGCTTGAAGTCAGCCAACCCATGCTGTATGTTTTCAACAAAATTGACAAACTCAGCACCGAGGATATGGAAGCCCTTGAGCAAGAGATCGCCGTCTTTGAGCCTCGCGTACTTATTCACACCCAAAACAAGCAGGGCCTGACCCCGCTCGTGGCTTACTTGCGCGATTATGCCTTGTAAGGCTGCAGATGGGATGATTCCGTTGCACTCAGTAAGATTGCCCCGTTAGACTTGCTCCGCCACTCTCACTTCTAGCACACAAAGGAGCTTGATGAAACGCGTTGCAATTAACGGTTTTGGGCGCATAGGACGCACGGTGCTGCGTGCTCTGCTGTCAGACCCTGCAGCAAAAAATAAGGTTTCTGTTGTAGCAATCAACCTGGGACCATCCAAGCCAAGCAACTTGGATATTTTGTTCAAGTACGACAGCACCATGGGAGTCTTTCCCGGCACGGTTAGCTGCGAAAAAGACCAGCTCATTATTGACGGTAGCCCCATCGCTCTACTCAATGAACCAGCGCCGGAAAAGCTGCCTTGGCAAAAATTACAGGTTGATTGCGTGGTGGAATCATCAGGCGCCTTTACAGATGGACAGCAAGCAAAACGCCACCTGGATGCAGGGGCACGCCAAGTCATCATTACCGCGCCAGCAACCAATGAAGACCTGGCCTTGGTACTAGGGGTTAATGACCAGGCCTATGATCAAAATAAGCATGCGGTCATTTCGCTGGGAAGCTGCACTACCAACTGCTTTGCCCCCTTGGTCAAAGTGCTGCACGAAGCTTTTGGCATCACCAGCGGCCTCATGACTACCGTACATGCTTACACCAACGATCAGGTCTTGCTCGATGTCGAACACAAAGACCCGCGCCGTGCGCGTGCCGCAGCACTCAACATGGTTCCGACCAAAACAGGCGCTAGCAAGCTTATTGCCAAACTTTTCCCTGAACTTGCTGGTTGCATCAGCGCCGTGGCTATCCGCGTTCCTACACCGGTAGTCTCTTTGCTTGATTTCAGCTTCACTGCTCAAAAAGCCTTGTCTGTCGAAGCCATTAATCGTGCCCTGGCAGCGGCTAGCAACGAGGCGCTACGCGGGATTATGCAGTATGAGACACAACCGCTGGTCTCGTCAGATTTTAAAGGATCAACAGCGTCTTGCATTATCGATAGCCAGCTCACACAAGTTGCCGGCAACATGGGCAAAGTATTTGCCTGGTACGATAATGAATATGGCTACTCATGCCGTGTGCGGGACTTTTTACTTCACAACTAGCTAAAGTTGCTCTAGAATGGCTCCTATTGTGATCGGGCCCATAGCTCAGGCGGTTAGAGCAGTCGGCTCATAACCGAAAGGTCCCAGGTTCGAGCCCTGGTGGGCCCACCAATAAGCGTTACTAGGAGAACAGGATGTCAGTGCACGCCCCCTACACGCTCTTACTCGAGGTCGCCTCTTGCGATGCTCGCGTCTCACATCTAACTCAAACCGTTGCTGATTTAAGCAAGAAAATTGCTGCGCAACAGCAATCTTTTGCAACATACCAAGAAGCATGCGCCTGCGCGCCCGCAACCCTTTTGGGCATGAAGAAAGCTATTGATGACCTTGAGCTGCAACTCAAAAGTATTGACGATCAACTGAAGCACAAAAAACAACAGCTTGACCTGATCACCTCAGAAAAACAGCTACACGCCCTTGAACATGAAATTGCCATGCTGTTGCGTAAAAAAGAAGAATTGAGCGACCTACAAGTTGACCAGTGGTTGGCATACGAAACGGCGCAACAAGAACAAGAGGCGCAACAGTCTTCAACTGCCACACAGCTTGAACAACTAGGAGCAGACATAGCCTCGCTTGAAAGCGAATTAGAGCAGGCGCAGATTTCTCTTGCCAACGCCGAGCAAGGCCGCCAGACGGCCCTGGCCAACTTGCCCAG
>RGUK01000108.1 GCA_010027825.1 bacterium | reverse complement strand
GGCGTTGGCCGCTCTTGAACTCTACCGTAGTACCTACGAAGACTTCCTGGCTATTCCTGTAGTAACGGGCATGAAGTCTGACAGCGAGCGCTTTGCTGGCGCTGATCGCACTTACACTGTTGAAGGACTTATGCAAGATGGCAAGGCTTTGCAAATGTGTACCTCGCACGTCCTTGCTCACAGCTTCCCTGCCTCTTTTGACGTTCGCTACCAAGATGTTGATGGCCAAATGCAGGTTCCCCATTGCACAAGTTGGGGTTTTACTACTCGCTCGGTAGGCGCTGTCATCATGACGCATGGCGATCAGCAAGGGTTGGTGATGCCGCCCTATGCGGCACCCGTACAGGTAGTGATGGTTCCTATTTATAAAACAGACGAGGAAAAGCTTGCCGTGACCACGCGCCTCAAGGAATTGTACGCGCAGCTAGCGGAGCAGGGGGTTCGTGCCACGATTGACGAACGCGAAGGCATGACGCCAGGAGCAAAATACTTCGAGTGGGAAATGAAAGGGGCTCTTGAAGACCATTCATACGATGCTTTACGAACGAGCAAAGAAGCGCATGCTTGAGCAGTGGCACCAAGGCGACAAACTAGCTTCTTTTGGTCCAGATTTGGAAGCAAAGCAGGGCTGGTACCAGACAGGGTGGTGCGGCGGTGCAGCATGCGAAGCCCAGGTAAAGCAGTACAAGGCAACCATTCGATGCTTGCTGCCAGAGAAGAAGCATGATGCTTGCTTTGCATGCAGCTTGCCAAGTACAGTTGACGTGCTGGTGGCAAAAGCGTACTAGTGGTGGAGCAGGGGAGATATCGTGGTGCAAGAGCTACAGGATGTAGTGGGGCAGTTCCATGCTTTTTTGCTAACGGAGAGGAGGGTAGCGCACAACACCTTCCTCGCGTACAAGCGCGACTTGGAGCAGTTTGAATCTTTCCTATCTGGGGCCAAAATAGGATTTTCTACTATCCAAAAAAAACATCTCTCCTCTTTTATAAAATTCCTTAAAGATCAGGGAATGAATGCTAAATCATTATCAAGAAAAATCTCTTCGCTAAAACTTTTCTTCCGCTACCTGAACGAAGTCCATCACGTTCCCAATCTTGCTAAAAATTTGGCCTTCCCCAAAACTGACCGCAATCTCCCCTCCTACCTCACGCAGCAAGAAATTGAGAAGCTACTCTCTGCCGCCAACAAGGATGTTTCAGATAAGGGCATTCGTAACAAGGTTATGTTGTACCTTCTCTACGCTACCGGCATGCGCGTATCGGAGTTAGTAACCATGACTGTTGACCAAGTGCAATTTGATACAGGCTTTGCACGCATTGTTGGCAAGGGCAATAAAGAACGGATGGTCCCCCTGCCCCGCAATATCCTGGAGTTGCTGCGTTATTATCTAGACCATATTTATCCCAAGCTACTCCCAGAAGAACATCTGCATGCGCAGCAACATAAGAAACAGTATCTTTTTGCAGCCCTTTACAATCATCAGGTCAAGCCACTTTCCCGCCAAACCGTTTGGTTAAGCTTGCGCAAAATACTGCAACAGGCTGCCATCTTCAAAGAAATTTCGCCTCATAGCCTGCGTCATTCTCTAGCAACGCACTTGCTCCAGCAGGGAGCAGACTTGCGCTCCCTACAAATGTTACTAGGCCACCAAAATCTTTCCACCGTGCAAATCTATACCCATCTGGGGAATGCTCAAATTAGGAAGATTTATGACAAAAAACACCCTCGAGCAACCGATTAGATTTATATATTTAGCAGCAGGCATACTGGTTTTTTCTGCGGTAGGGCCCCTATCAGCAGCTTCGTGTAGGGAACGACAAATATTGCCCCGTGTGCACGACGCGCAAGCCCGTGAAGTCACTGTCAGAGTCTTTGACGATGAATCTATAGCACAGGCTGCCGGGGAGCTGGTTACCGCTAAAGAAAGGCAAGCTCAGCAGCTTGCCAGCCTACTTTTGTACGCGTCTGATTCGATAACATTCAACCAGCAGGTTGCTAGAAAGGGATTAGGTGACGCACTCTATTTTCTGCGATCTAAGCTTATTTCTTTATATGAATCTTTTGGCATCGCAGAAAAACACCTGAAGGATAGGCGCGAAGTAGAGAAGCAGCTAGCGATAGCAGTTATGGTAGAATATGAATCGCGGAAGCATGGCCCCCGGGTCGGCCGCTCCTTCAAAACCAAAGTGTAGCTTGGCTTGAAGACGACATTCCTCTCGCAAGAAGCCTGATTGCCTGGTTAACAGATATGAATTGTACAGGTATACTAAGCTATCGTTGTACAACACCAACATAGCCTCAAAAAGGTGGGATGGTAATTATGGTCGGCACGTTTACCGCATCACAAAAAGAGCTGCTGACGCTCTTAAGTTCTATGCAGCCAATTTGCAACAAGCGTACTACGCTGGATGTAACTGAATCTATTCTGTTTCATGTCACCTCACGAGAGCTCACTCTCAAGGGTACGGATCTTGAGATTAGCCTGCAGGCCAGCATGCCCATCGAAAGTGATTTTACTGAAACAACGGGGTTTCTGATTCCCGGTAAGCGCATTTTCGAGTTGGTTAAAGAGCTTGATGGCACCATACAATTTTCCGTGAGTGACAACCAAATTAAGTTGCACTCAGGTGGTGTTGACTTGGCGCTCAACATCAAAGACATGCAGGATTTTCCGCCGTTCCCAGAGCGCATAGAAAATTTAATGAATGTGGACGCTGCATTCTTACTTGGCATGTTGAATAAAGTTGCATTCATGATTCCGCAAAATAATGCTAATCAGGCCTTAAACGGCATGCTATTGGAGCTTGATCAGAGCGCTATGTCTATGATCGCTACTGACGGCCATTGCCTGGCGCGCGTCACGTCACCACGCTATACGCTCGCGGAGGAAAAGAAATGGCTTATGCCAAAGCGCGCCGTTCTTGAATTGAAAAAACTGCTTGAAGCCTACCCAAGCGACAATATTTTCCTTGGAACCTGCGGCAACCAGTTATACAAAGGGGCTTTGGCTAAGGAAGACTTCGTGCCAGCGCGTCTGAGCCGCGAGCCGTTTGTCAAAACGCTTAAGCGTACCAGTTGCTTGCTTGCTGGGCAGTTCGTTTCTACGCAGTTCTCGTTTGCTCCTGGCAAAATGAAGGTGAGCATGCAAAACAAAGAGGTGGGCGCGCTGGAAGAAGCTCTGCCCTTGGACACCTACCAAGGGGCACATGTCGAAAGTCGCTTCTACTCGCCATACTTGCTCAACGGCCTGCAAGTATTTCCGGAAGAACAGGTCAGCTTTTACATTAAAAATAACACCAAACCAATTATTTTCGAGTCTGACAGTCCTGACATGCATATGACCTATCTGGTTATGCCTGTCTCTATGAACCAGACCGAGGGGTAACGCGTACGGGCCGTGATCATTCAGTCAATTAGCCTCAAGCAGTTTCGCTGCTTTCAAGAGCAGACATTTGCCACCAATAGCCGTATGGTTGTGGTGGAGGGTCGTAATGGCTCGGGTAAGAGTAGCTTGTTAGAGGCGTTGCACTATGCCTGTTACCTGCGTTCTTTCAGAACACACCTCAATCGTGATTTAATGCAGCTGGGGAGCGATTATTTCTTCATTGATGTCGCTTTCCAGCCTGCTCAGCTCATTGCCCCTGAGCATATTCAAGTTGGCTTTTCAGCCCAAGAAGGCAAAGTTGTTAAGCATAACCAGCGTCCTATCCAATCCTACAAAGAGCTTATTTCCCAGTTTCGCGTCGTAACGTTGGCAGCCGACGACTTAGAGCTGATCAATGGCGCTCCCGAGCTGCGACGAGATTTTTTGAATTATGCCATGGCGCTCAAAGACCCGAATGTGCTTGCGGCGCTTAAGCAATACCGCCAAGTACTTGAACAGCGCAACGCCTTGCTGCTACGTGGTCTTCGAACGAGCTCGCCTACCGAAGAGTGGCGCGTATGGACTGAGCAGCTTTGGCAGGCAACTACAGCGCTCCAGGCATGGCGGCAGAGCTACTTGGCTGAATTAGAGGCCGGAGTTAATGCTCTACTACAGGAGCATTTTGCACAAGCAAAACCTGCCGACCTACAGGTGCACTTCGCCTACCAAGCAAAGAACATGGGCGTAGGCGAGGACTTTGCCGTATTTTGGGAACGCTACGTTCAGAAACTATTCCAGCAGGAAGCTGAATGGCGCCGCAGCCTATTCGGCGCCCATTTAGATGACGTGCAGGTGGTGTTTCAGGAAAAAAAGGCGCGCATTTTTGCTTCCCGTGGCCAACAGAAACTCCTGGTCTTGCTTATTAAAATTGCTCAGCTACAGCAACTTTCTGCCCAGGGGGAGCCTGGGGTTTTGTTGCTTGACGACTTCATGACAGACTTTGACCACCTCAATGTTGAGCGCAGCATCAACGCACTTAAAGGGTTAAAGTATCAGCTTTTCCTGAGCAGCCCTGTAAACCCTGCTTACTTCTTGCGGTCTATTCAGGTAGACGACCTTTGCCATATCAAGCTGTAAAAGCCCAGCATTTTCTGCCTCCCCCCTTGATTTTCCAGCTCAATGAACTATATTGTGATCCCCACACTGGATACTTACTGTCCAAATATATTTTCTCATTGAAATTTTTGACTCGAAAAAGCCTTTGTAATCGATTGTGCATTTTTTTTCTTGCAATTCATGCAGAATCGATTAAGCTATGGACATGAAAATTAGATAAAAAGACTTCATTACTACTCTCCTTTCTCCTTTTTCCGCCATACGGGTTCTCCGTGTGGCGGTTTTTTTTGGTAGCAGCATGTAGCGCGCCAAGGTGAGAGCGGCCTTTTTCATAGGAAGAATGCGATGTTATATTACGTATTATTAGCCATGCTTTTATCTGCCACCAGTCTTACTGCTGCTAGCCCTGTTGACGAAGGATGGAATCAACGGTTCTTAACTTTTGTTGACGAATGCATGGAGAACCAGCCCGCCAAGGCTTCACAGGCAATAGCTTTGCTGACCATTTTAGCTGAAGAGCGTGCGGATGCCACACGCGAGATTGATCATGCCTTGGATCATGTAGCCCCGATTGTTAGCCACATTCTGGATCAAGTTGATTTCTACGGTGCTTCAAATGATTTCTTGTTGCTGATGAACAAAACGCTTCGTGCGGCTTGTAAAAACCAGGCAGAGCGTCGGACTCAGGCCTACATGTATGTTGTTAGCCGCAATAGCCGCTATCAAGAACGGTTAACTGGGTGGATACTTCGTCAGCGCCGATCTGGTCACTGTGGGCCACGCGTTCGCTTCGTTACTCAAGGCGTTTTATAATTCACTTTCGCCAGAGAATTTAATCGACGGTGCTTTTCGTGTAGCCTCCTAATAGGAAAGCTTTTATATAGGGGGGATTGAGATGATGCACAAAGCAATAGCGTTTGCCGTAGTATTTTCCTGCGGCTTGATGCTGGGCATAATTGCTGCTGACGATAGTTTCTATACAGAAATCATCGAAGAATACCCATTGGCTGGCAAGAAATTTGACTGGGCAGTTATTTTGGCCAGAGCCTTGCAAGCAGACGAAAGCCAAGAAAGAGCTTCTCTGGAAAATCTGAATGCTCTGTTAGAAAGTGACCCTGATGCCCGGGCTCACATAAACGAACCCTGGGCTGCGTCGTGCACACCGCTTACTCTAGCCCTGCTTAGCGCGCTACAAACCCGAGAATTCCCCAGTCAGGGGACGCAAGTAATGGAACTGCTTAGAAAGTTTGGCGCGACACCAGATGAAGCAGCGGCAGCTGCCTTACAAATCTGTGAGCAGGTCTGCCAGAAGATAGAGCAGGCAGGAAAAGCTCGCCCTGCCCAAAACGAGAGAATGAAAGAGGCAAT
>RGUK01000107.1 GCA_010027825.1 bacterium | reverse complement strand
CAGTCAGTGCAGGGTGTCAAAACTTTACAGCATGCAGCAATGCCATTGTTGCTGAGAAACAATAGCGGACTAGCGCCGCGCCTGGCGGCTCCTCCGGTAGCTGCAGTGCCAGCGCCAGCGATTATCGCTGCACCGGTCGACGATCATCGTCGGGCAGCTAAAATTCAATCGCTTTGGCGTATGAAAAAAGCTCAAAGGAATGTCGCTGAGAAGAGGGCTGATGCTGAACAAGCAATGCTGGTACAGCTTGAGAGTAAGGTCGCAGCAATGCCAGAACCTGTTGCTGAAGCGGTTCAAGACCCTGCAGGTCTTGCCGTAGATACTGCTGGTATCGGTGGCAAGCTAGGTGAACTGGCTAAAGCGTTATTTGCTCAAGGTTCATCTTTCCGCTGGCTGGATAAATTAAACACGCTGAACTCAATTACCTGTGAAGTGCTAGCAAATACAGATTATGGCTTAGACGCTAAAACGGTTGCAAGTGCGTTCGCGTCAGTTATTATTCCGTGGGCTAACACGGCAATTGCTGAACGCTTAGCTCAAGAACAGCCGGCTGATGCACAAGCATTTGCAAACAAGTTACGTGCCCAACTGTTATCCGTATTGCCTGCGCAATGCAAAGAAGTAGTTGAGCAGCACGTCCGTATTGCCGATGCTGGTCGCGCACCGTCATCGCTTATCGATGTGGTTGCTACCATGATGAGCATTCAAAAAGCAGCAACGCAGATGCTTACAGACGCTGTGAAAAGCACGTACGATGTCGCAACAAGCATGTGGGAACGTGTTCAAAAGGCTTGGAGCTGGTTGAGCGGCGATGAAGCTGAATAAGCAATAATTAAAACGAGCGATGGCGGGACTCCGGTCCCGCTGCCCTCCATGTTGAGGCCTATCCCATGGTTACGCGTATGCGCATTTTCTATAGCATTCTAGCAACCGCTGCGCTGGCAGCAGCCGGGGTGGTAGGCTATGCGCTTTTTTCGCGCGCTAGCCAAAGCCCCGAACATGTTGTGCGTTTGGCAAAGCCTGATGCTGCCGTGCTCACCCCGCAAGCGTACCTAAACGCTCTGCGTGAGCTTAAAGCCATGCTGGTTAAATCCCCTACGCTTAAGCATGCAGGGTTGTTCGCTGACTTTTCTTGGAAGCGCGACGTGTTTGATAGCCTGCTCGGGCTTTTTCATACCGTGCTCTTACAAAATCCCGATGAACAAATTATTACCAAAATACTATCGCTAGCTGACGCCATTGCCGATGAATTCGAGCAAGAGGTAGCTGGTGATTTTTATCATGCCGAGGCGCATGCGGCGGCGGCTGCATGGGCTGATGCCATGTATCAAAGTTTGGAAAAGCAGTCAGGCATGCCGGCAACGATAGGATCGCAAAGAAGTAAGCAGGTAGCTTTACCAGCCCCTAGCAAGCGACTTAAGCGCAAGGCGGCACTCAAGAAGGTGCATGTGCTTGAGCAGCCAGCTAGCGCTCCAGTGACTGCTGAATGCTTGCCGGGTTCCGTCCCGTTCTCATCGCATGATGACCCTACGCATGATGATTTTTATCTTTACGATCCGATTACTATACCTGACCAAGCAGATGCTTATGCCCCTAATGGTGTTGCTTCCCAGCCGCACGCGGATGGATCAACTCCTACAGGTGCACCAGCTAAGCAAGTTGGTGTCACTGGTCTTGTGCCACGCAAACAGGTTCATTCTCCTCTCCAAAGACAAGCAGCAGATAGCAAGGTAATCCTTGATGGCGCTGCTGGAGAGGTACCGCTAGATTTCACTGTCCCCCAGGCTGATCTTTCAGGCAATAAGACACGCGTGCAACAAGAAATTGCCGGCATTCAAGAGTTTATGCGCCGCTTCAAACCATTTGCTGAACAAGCCCAGCGGCAGACGTTGCACAATTGCCGTGTCTTGCTGGCAAGATAAATATATTGATTCTTAGAGCGCAATGCGTGCCGGAAAACCCTGGCTCTGCAATTGCTTCAGAATATCCATGGTTGGCGTCATTTTGACGGTCGACATCAGGAGTAAGTGCTGATTGTTTTCGCTGAACGCGAGGTGCACGGGCGTGCTACCAGGTGGTAAGGCTTGCTTGAGCTCGGCCAGCTGCTGTCCTGTTACTGCAGTGGGAATTTGCACGGTGACGGTTTTGATAGCAGTCGGGTCATTCAGGGCTAGGTCCACCGGGATCAGGTCGTTAGCCTTAATTTTGCACGTATTTTGCGAGGTAATATCCAGGGCGCCCTTGATCAAAAAGACATCAAACTCTTTAAGCAGGTGCTCGACTTTGGCAAAGGTGCTTGGGAAGAGAATTACCTCTGCATGCGCCGTTAGGTCCTCGACTTGCAAAAATGCCATGCGATCACCTTTTTTGGTGGTGATTTCGCGCTTGCTGTGCACCAGACCAATGCAGGTGACGAGGGGCTCTTTCAGGGAGCTGACGTTTTTTACAAATTCAAGCGCTTGGCGGAATGACACATGCTGCAGCATCCTGACCATCGGGTAAGCTTTAAGCGGGTGGGAGCTGAGATAAAAGCCCGCAACTTCTTTTTCTTTTTCTAACTTTTCTTTGTCTGACCATTCAGGCAGTGGCTTAAAAATAAAGCCCTGCGGCACTTGTTGTTCTCCGCTGCTTGGGGCAGGAGCGCCAAAAAGGCCCATCTGACCGGTGCGCGCTGCTTCTTTTTCCTGTTGTGCCAGATCAATAACGCTGTCCAATTCCGCCATCTTTTGCGCACGGTTACCGGGTAGGCAGTCCATGGCGCCAGAGCAGATCAAGCTTTCTACCACGCGTTTGTTTACCACGCGCAAATCGACACGCTTGCAGAAATCAAGCAGGTCGCTGAACGGTTTTTTGGTGCGTTCTGCGATAATAGCTTCAAGCGCTGCCGCGCCTACATTTTTAATGCCTTGCAAGCCAAAGACTATTCCCTGGGGCCGTGCTTCAAATTCTATGTCAGATTCATTGATGCTTGGCGGCAGGGTAGTTAGCCCCATGTCGTGCATTTCTTGCAGATACTTGGTCAAGTTGTCAGGATTGCCTGTTTCAAAGGTCACCACTGCCGCCATAAACTCACTAGGGTAGTTTGCTTTTAGGTAGGCTGTGTGGTAGGCAATGAGCGCATAGGCAGCCGAGTGCGATTTGTTAAAACCATAGCCAGCAAAATATTCCATCAGGTCGAATAGCTCGCCCGCTTTTTTCGTGTCAAAGCCAAGCTTAGCGGCTCCTTCAGTGAAGGTGGCACGCTGCTTAGCCATTTCTTCAGCTTTTTTCTTTCCCATGGCGCGACGGAGCAAATCTGCGCCTCCCAGCGTGTAGCCTCCAATGGCTGAGGCAATTTTCATCACCTGCTCTTGGTAGACAATAACACCGTACGTTTCGGCCAGAATTGGCTCAAGCTCGGGGAACATGTAGGTGGTTGGTTTCCTGCCGTGGCGGCGGTCAATAAAGTCGTCAACCATGCCTGACCCGAGTGGCCCAGGGCGGTACAGGGCGTTCACCGCGATTAGATCTTCAAATTTGTCTGGCTGCAGTTTGCGCAGCACTTCCCCAATACCTTCAGATTCAAATTGGAACACGCCCTTGGTCTGCCCCTTGCCCAGCAGCGCAAAGGTTTTAGGATCATTGAGTGGCAGCTTGTCCAAGTCAATCGCAACGCCGTGATTGCGTTTAATCGCGGCCAGTGCGCGTTGGATCACGGTCAAGTTTTGTAAACCTAAAAAGTCCATCTTCAAAAAGCCGACCGCTTCAAGCTCGGTCATCGCGTATTGCGAAACCAGATCCGTGGTCTTTGAAGGGACGTAGAGCGGCAAGCACTCGGCGAGCGGTTCAGGTGAAATAACCACGCCAGCTGCGTGTTTGGAGGCGTGGCGCGTCAGGCCTTCAAGTTTTAAGCAGATATCAAATAAGTGCTTAACTTTTGGGTTGCTGTCGATCAGCTGTTGGAGGCGTGGCTCTTGTTCCACGGCCTCTTTGAGCGTTATTTTCAGTTGCTCGGGAATCAGGTCGGTAATGGCATTAGCATCTTGGAACGGGAACCCCAGCGCGCGCGCGACGTCTTTAATAACGCCTTTGGCCATCATCGTACCAAAGGTGATGATTTGGCACACACAGTCGTGGCCGTATTTATCTTTCACATAGTTGATAACTTCTTCGCGCCGCTCGATGCAAAAATCAATATCAATATCTGGCATGCTCACACGCTCGGGGTTTAAAAACCGCTCGAACAGGAGATTGTAAGCCAGCGGATCGATGTTGGTAATTTGCAGGGCCCAGGCAACGAGTGAACCAGCTGCCGATCCGCGTCCAGCGCCCACTGGAATATCTTGCCGCTTGGCCCACTGGATGAAGTCAGAGACGACCAAAAAGTATCCCACAAAACCCATTTTGACGATCAGGTCTATTTCAAGTTGCAGACGCGCGTCGTATGCTGCGTGTTGGTCAGCAGGGATCAGGGCAGCATTTTTTAGCCGCTCAAGCCCCTCTTTGCACAAGGCAGCAAAATACGTCTCTTGCGTGTGTTCCTGAGGAACCGGAAAGAGTGGAAAGTGCAGCTTGCCAAACTCAAAATTAAATTCGCACAGGTCGGCAATGCGTCCGGTGTTCCACACGGCCTCGGGTTGCTCGGGAAAGGCTGCCAACATCTGCTCGGTGGAGCGAACAAAGGCGCGACATTCACCAAAGCTGAAGCGATTAGGGTTGTCGATCACATCTTTGGTCTGTACAGCTAGCATTACCTCGTGTGCTTCTCGGTCAGCTTCAATCAAATAATGCGCGTCTGAGGTGCCAATCAGGGGCACATCCCATTCCTTGCCATACTTGACCAAGAGAGGATTAAGCACGTGCTGCTTATCAAATTCTGCGGGCTGCATTTCGAAGTAAAAACGCTCAGGACCAAATACTTGTTTGAACCAGTCGACGCGTTTTTTTGCCTCTTCAATGTTGCCTTCGCGCAGCAGGGTGGGGACGTGGCCGCCCACGCAGGCGGTAGTGGCGATGAGCCCAGCGGAGTATTTTTCTAGGGAGGCGTAGTCGACGCGTGGCTTGAAGTAAAAACCTTCTTGGTAGGCAATAGAAAGCAGTTTACAAAGATTCTTGTAGCCTTCCTTGTTCTGGACAATCAGGATGAGGTGACAATATTTTTCTTGGGCCGTACGCACGCTGATGTCCGGGGTAAAGTACATCTCAATGCCCAAGACCGGCTTGATGGCTTCTTTTTTTGCCATTTGAAAGAATTTTACCGCGCCAAAAATATTGCCGTGGTCGGAAATGCCGACCGCCTGCCACTGCTGCTCCTTGGCACGTTTAAGCAGGTCGCCAATGCGGATTGCGCCGTCCAGGAGGGAAAACTCTGTATGGAGATGAAGGTGGGTAAAGTGCTTATTTGCCATAGCGGCCCCAGTGTAGCGCAGCTTGCAAGAAAAGTGGAGGCGATTTATACTGACAGACAAGTTTATCCTTCTAAAAGCTCGAAAAATAACATCAATGATGGTTCGCTGTTTTGCTAGCAATTAATTCCCCGGCCATGCGTTGTCAGTGGCGTGCGTGGTTCGGGGGCATAAGCAATAGCATCTAACATGTGTAGCACGCGGCGCCTTCGTCGGGTGTGATCTCAGGCCCTTTGAGGAAGTGGGTGGCCTATGCCATACTACTCCTTGGCCTTCTGCGTTTAAAAAATTGTAGACAACCCTTCCCAAAGGAAGTTTGGTGATGAGTTTGATGAGCGGTTTATTGTGCGTTGGTGTTATGGGCGGCCTGGCAGCGTTGTGGCGCGGTGGCGATTGGGTGGTGACCTACGCCATCCTAGTGGCGCAGCGATACCAGGTTTCTACGTTTTTTCTTGGCTTTATTGTTTTAGCACTTGCCGCTGATATCCCTGAATTG
>RGUK01000106.1 GCA_010027825.1 bacterium | reverse complement strand
CATAACCAACAATCTGAATGCTAGGTATTCTTGCGGTATCAGCTGAGGTTAGGCCGGGAGGAAGCGTTATTCTTGCTTCCGATCCGGTCGTAACTCCTAAAGTAAACTTTCCTCTAATTTCAACGTCAGATCCCACTCTCCTCCACTGAAATTGGATATTTGTCGCAGTACCGAACGCAGTAAAGGTAGGAGTATAAGACTGCCAATCCGTGACCGGAGTCCCATTAACCACAACAGTCGGACCGACAACGAAATCATTAAAATTAACTACATAATTAGATGTGGATGTTTGTGCTGTAATTACCGCAATTCTGTAGGTGTTATTTGCAGCAACACTATCGGTCTGGAAGGTGAAGGTAACAACACCAGCACCCGATCCAGTGTTCATTCCCCGATATCCGGCAGGCTGAGTCCATGCGCCAGAGACCGTGTTGTAAATCCAGATTTCAAGCGATTGCGTCGGTTGCCCCGAGAAGTCCACCGTCCCGGACACTACCTCGTAAGAAAACGACCCGGTAAGTACCTTCGCCAGATCCTCCCGGTCAATCGTGAGGGCTCCCGAGATAAACCCCTGACCCTGAGCGTTCGCCGCAGACTTCGTGAGCTGAAGGTTATAGTTCGACTGGCTAACAAGGAGCGGATTCGTCCCGGTCGTTGTAATCGCCATCTGTGTCGCTGAGAGCGTAGGAGCTCCCGAGGGAATCCCGCTTGTGAGGGTAAGCGTACAGGCTGACCACGGGCTCGTAGCGTTCGTCCCGAAGGTCGGGTTCGCATTGTTGATCGTGAAATAGTTTTTAGCACCACCGCTCCCGCTCGAGGATCCGCTCCCTGCGACTTGAATCCACTTCTGAAGGGTAGAGTCGTAGGCGAAAAAGATGCTCGTCTTATCGGCAAGCGAGATCGAAGGAAGGGATAGCTGGATTTGATCCGCAGCCGCAGCAAGACTCGAAAGCGAGTTAATCGTAATCGCCGACCCCGTACCGTTTTGAAGGATGACCACCTCTCCATCTGCTCCGGCTAGAATACCGTTCAAAGTTACCCCGGAACCCGTTAGCTTGATGTTAACGCTCGCGCCAGGTAGCGCGTTAATCACACCCGAAGTCGATATTGTGGTCTTAGGGAAGTTAAGAGCCGCAGAAATCGTTAAATCAAAAGGCATCGTGTCTGCTTGGTTCTTGTTCAGGAAGGCTGCGTTCGTAATCGCCGCCGATACCGCTTGTCCGTCTATGACACCCATCTCACTCGCTCCTTATGCGTAAGATACCGTAGGCGGAATGATCCTGTAAATCATCTGACCCGAAGTATATAAAAATGGGAAGTCCGGCAGCATCTCTCGAAACTGATACCCGAGCCCCTTCCCGTCGTATGATGTTTTTTCCAACGTACAATTAAAAACAGTATTCGGAACCGTAATGTCCGGGCAGAACTCAAGAGGCCTGCCCTTCGCGGCCCATTGCATGAATGGAGCCCATTCGTTTGTCACTTTGATCTCAGGCTCGTATTTGAACTCCACTTGAAAAAATTTATGCGTGGCAAAATAAATTGTCTCCTTAAATCCAGCCGCAGAGATATTTGAATTTCCGATCATCTTTTGAATGTAGGTGGGGGAGAGATAAGTATATCCAACAAAGGTTGGCAGCAAAATTGTTCCGCATGAGCTAGTCCCTTGATAGCTGAGAAGACCCGTCTGATCAGTAGCGGCAAAGCCAAGCGTAGGCCCAACCGAGGTTACAATCCGTGATCCCGTTCCAAATAACAAAGATAAAAACGTCCCGGTAACGGTCGAAATTGTTAGCCTGTTCTGAGTGCCCCCGACTAGGTTTCTATTGATTGAATATGAATAAGTATTGATCGGATCGGCAGCTTGGAGCGCTCTAACGACCTCCGCGCCTAGATCCTGAAGGGAATAGGTTCCGGTGTTTAAAGTGGCGTTCTTCTCGGCACCAAGGGCAGATGTTTTGAAATCAAGCGATGAGTTTGCGCTTGTTATCTGTAAATTATACAGGAAAGAACTCTTCTGTCTTAATGCCATTATTGCGCCCCTCCCTGATTGATTTGTACATAAGAGAACGAGGTCGCATCAGTTTCAGCTCGGATCATCTCCATCAGAGTCCGCTTCGTCTGCTCCGTCTCAAAGTAATTACCTTGCACCTGTATAGTGACTGCCTTTTGAGGTTTCTTTTCTTCTGCCTCTTGTAGAGTTGCCATGGTTGAAGGGATTTCTTCTCTTGCAAAACTCCCCCCACCGCCCCCACCGCCAGCACCGATTGAGCTTCCTCCACCACCAGCAAGGCTTTTCAATTTAGCTCCAAGGGCCACGAGAGCGCCCCCCGCAGCTAATCCCAGTGGGTTAGGAGGAAACAAAGAACTTCCCAAGAGGAACTCGCCTCTAGCAATTGCCTCGTCTCCAATTGCTCCTAAAAACGCCTTTTTCATCGCTTCAGCGGCATTTTCGGACCCGTCCCCCATCGCCTTGAATCCGGCCGATAGCGATTTCGTTAGTCCAGCATTCGCCTTCTGACCCAAGGTCGAGAAGTTCATAAAATCATTCGCCGCTTGCTTCGATGCCACCTTCCATCCATCTGCAAATCCTTTAGCATTATATTTGTTTTGATCTGCCGATTGTTGAAGAATACGAAGCTCTTGATCCGCAAGGTTCCGGTCCAGAGCCTCAATCTCCATCGCATACTTGCGCCGGATCTCGAGCTTCTGGTTCTCGACCATCTCGGTTCCTTCAATAGCTTCTTTTTTTGCTACTTCGTCCACCCCACGGAGCCTGTTATAAAGCTCCATTTCCATGATGGATCGCTTCTCGATCATCTCGGATCGGAAGGCATCGAGGTCGGTCTCGTTCCTGATCTCACCCTCTACACGTTCCCGGGAGAGTTTAAGAAGATCGGCCTCGAACTTGATCCTTGCGGTCTTTTTCTCTTCTGATCCTTCAGTGTCCCCCGATGGAGTCGGGACTTCGATCTTGTCTTTCATCTCGAGACTCTTCTGCTCGAGAGTGTTCAGGGTTTCTACGTACTTCGCCTTGAGCCCCTCAAGGTAGGCAATCTTCTTGTTGATCGCTTCCTCGCCCAAGAACTTGTTGAAAAACCCCTCACGCTTCTTCGCCTCTTCGATCGACTCCGTGACTGATGCGATCTTTTCCTTGATCACTTCGAGCCCTGCGGCGTTCTTCTCCGCATCAGATCCGAACGTCTGCTTGAGTCCACGACCTAATGAATGGACAGCGTCCGTCATCGCATTGACGATGGGGATAAATACCGGCTTGAAAACCTTCTCGACCGCAAGAGAAACGGCTTCCTTGAAATCGTTCCACTGGACCCCGAGACGCTTGGTCGATGAGGTGAGCGATTCCGTCCCGGTCTCGATGCCACGATATGCGATCTCGGCCTTGCGAAGAGCTTCGTTTGCAAGGGCTCTCTTCTTCTCTTCCTCCCCAAGATCCGAGACCATCTGGCCGTGAGCCTTGGCATAAGTTCTGAGCGCCTTCTCAGAGTCGACTATAATCCCGTACTGGCGAAGCATCCGCATGTTCCCGGATGCGACCGCCGTGTTCAGGGCCTCGAAGATTTCCTTCGCATCCTGAGTCGAGACTTTCGCAATTTTCATCGCAAGCTCAAGCGTCTGGCCCATGATCATCGAGTTCTTACCGAGTGCGACGATCCCCTTGTTCGCCACCTCGAGAAGATCCGAGTCGTCGATGAGACCCTTCGCCCCCTTCTCAAGGGCCTCCTTGAGCTCGGATCCCACGATCCCGGCGTTCTTGGAGAGGATGTTAAATTGATTGTTAATCTTCTCGAGCTTCTCGCCCTCGAGAGTCATGTCGAAGGCCGCCTTCACCGCAAGCACAGAAGCGCCCACGGCTCCAAGCATGAGACCCATTGTCTTGAACCCGCCCAGGAGTTCCGAAATGTTTTCAATCTTGCCGAGATCGGAAAGAGTCTTTTTTGCTTCTTGAACGCCAGAGATGAACCCCTTAGCGTTCACATCTAAGTCAAAGACTGTCTTTTCTGTCGACATCAGTTCATCCTCTGCGCCATCTCAAACAAAGCCTCGACCGCTGCGACCGTGGCGGGATCTGTGGGATCAAGACCGCGCCTACTTGCACCATCATCCTCCCCGATTGCTCGAAAGTAAAATATCTTGCGCACGTGCTCATAGTATTCGGAATCGCCTAAAGATATTGAAGCAATGTCGCAACTTGCAACGTGCTCTTGCGCCCGCTTCATTCGTTCAATTTTACGACCGCTTGAAAGCAAAGCAAAAAACCGAGCCGCAGGCATATTCAGCACGTTTTCGGGAGTCCATCCAAACAACAAACACGCTTCGGCCGTGAGATCACTGGCAGAAATGCGAACCTTTTCTAGCTTATCGGTCAGGTTGTGGTCTTTTTTTTTAAGGCTTCATCATCTGAACCGTGAGCCTTCCCGGTTACACAATCAAGCGTCAAAGCGAATAAGGCCCCGGCCTGAGCCGTGGTCATCTTCTCAATATCAGAATGCTGTATCGTTTCGCATACGGTTCTAAAAAGATTGTAATATGCGTCAACCAGATCATCTCCAGTCACCTTTTCAGCGTCCTTGAGCTGCATCAACTTTTCTAGCGATTGAGTGTATTGATAAAACTCAATCACAGAAATCGGCTTGATGTGATGAACTTTTCCATTAAACCGAAACGGCACGGACTCGGCAATCATCGCATCGAGATCGCTCACGACTGGAATGTTGTTTTGCCTTGCTTGTTTCGAGTTGAAAAAGTTCATCACCAAGCCCCCATATTACGATGCCGCAGTGGTCGCGATAGTGAACTGATCACCAGCAACAAAGTCGGTCGATCCATCGGTGATTACAAAACCGATCTGGTTCGCCGAGAAGGTTCCGGTTCCACCCGGACCACCCGTTACTTGCACGATGCCGAGAGGACCGCTGACCGATCCCGTAACGCTCCAGTTCGATAAGTTGGCGCCGGGTGCGCCCAAGCAGAGAACAGTGATGGTCTCGGTTGCCGTGAACTGATTTGACACTACAACGCCGGTAAGAGTTCCGTTGCCAGTTCCGGTAAACACTGGTGAACCAGCGACCGCAGGAACTGCGACGATCGCAGGATCGCCGTAGCGGAAAAACTTGTTAGGAACTTGAGTCTCGTCGGGAAGGATATTCCAAACAATCTTCAGCCTAGCCTGTTCGCTCGGTCCATAAGTGATCGAGCTCTCGGCTGATGCAGTTGCCTTAAAAAAAGTGTAATCGGTCGAAAGATCAATGTCAGACTTAGACAACGGGTGAAGAATGAGGCGGTTAGAATTGATCTGGTCGCCATCGCCGATAATTCCTTCAAACTGGATCACGGCTAAAGAACCTTGACCCGTTCCGATCTTGGTTGCATGAGGGAAAACGACTTTCCAAATATCCTTGTTTTGAATCTCCACAAGCTCAGTGGTCACAGTGATTTCAAGACCTGAAGTCCTTCTATCCCGAACCGTTGAACCCGATTGATCCGCGAGAATGTTGGATTTCGCATACTTGGTGGAGATCACCACGTTTGCAAGTGTACCGCCGAGATCGACTTCGTTCCCGAGCGGACCATAACTCACCCGCATCGGGGAGAGTTCCATTTTCGATGTTGTTACAACTGAGTTACTCATTATTCCTCCTTAGTTAAACTAAACTTTCGTAATGTTGAATAGCGAGTTCTACCGATACCTCTTTGCGGAACACGGTTCTCGGATCTTTAGGATCTCCAGAATCCGTGTAAAGCGGAGAGAACTGCGCGTTTTCAATCACACATACGATCTTCACTTTGCCGTCAATAGTCGTCAACTGCGCCTGATCCAGAACGCCCATAATCGCCGCTTGATAACGATAAGCCTTCAAG
>RGUK01000105.1 GCA_010027825.1 bacterium | reverse complement strand
TCGAAAACTGATGCAACTTCAGGTGAAGTCACGAGCCAGTTGCAGCCACCACGAAGTGTCTTACGATGCACAACGTTGCTGACTTCAACAACCTTCACGTAGAGTGATTCATACTTCTCTTTGATGGTGTCACCGAGAGCAGTATTGAAATCCCACACAGCCACTGTACCAGCGTTATTACGAAGGTCAGTTAGCACCTCTCTATCTATCTCCAAATTTATTTCCTGAGCGAGAACTGCGGTGAGTTCGGCTTCGGCGTCGAGGTTATGCTGTGAGCGAAGATCTTGTTGGGCTTCATAGCTCCAAGCAGCCTTCAACTTACGAGTCTTAGCAGCAATTTCTTCTGATTCAACAACGAGGTTGACTTCAGGCAGATCTTGATTGCATTCCATGTTGTATTCATATGAAACAACAACATTGTTAGCACCTGGATCGTTGTTCCAAGTAAGGGTCATTTCGCCAGTCACAAGATCAACGGTGCCGCCAGTTGCTTTAGCAGATGGGGTTCCGATGTCGGTGAAGGTGAAAGTACCATTCTCGGCAACAACAAATGTTTGAACAGCAACTGAGCCGTCATAAACGGTGCCAGTCACGGTTCCGGCAAGAACTGGAGTGTGCTCAAGTGGAGCATACACTGAAGTTGTATCTCCGCCAGCATCAGTCGAACTTGTTTCATTTTGAACAAATTGATGAGTGTAGAAGATGTCTAAATTGCCATCACCGCTAGCAAGTTGTTGTAACGATGTTGCGTCGTCGCTTGGAAAGCCGCTATTGAGGTCAGCACCACGCATAGCACCCTTGTTTGAAGAGTATCTAAAACGGAGATAGTAGACCAAACCGGTTGGGCCAAGTAATGGTTGGACCGAAACGATTTTGTTGGCGATCAATTGTGGATAGATACGACGGACGAGTGGTATCGAAATTCTTTTGAATTGCGAAATGTCACCACTGTCGGTCATAGCTTCGTTCATAAGACGTTGATTTTCGAGAAGAACAGCGGCAGAAGCTCTCTCGTAGCGGTCGGTGATGCCATCAAGCATCGACTTGCCGTTACGAAGAGGCTTGGACCATCTGGTCTCGATCTCACGTGCTTCGTTGAGGAAACGTGCGTTCATAATATTTAATCCCTCTTTCTAATGAGTTCGATGTAATTTTTTGGTATCAGGTTTGTTCAAGACCTGAAAGAACCAGAAGATCGGCTAAAGGATCATGACCCTCACGCAGGTCAGCCTCTTTTGCCGATTTTTCAGTTGGAGCGGCATATTCACTAATAATTTGCTCGTTCACAACTCTTTGTCCACGCCCACTTGCATTCTCTTTCTTATTCAATCTATTCGTTTTCTCGGCTTTTGCAGCCTCGGTGATCACTTCGTGAGCCTCACGGACTTGCTCGGTCAACTTGTTGTTTTGAGTAGCAAGACGAACGTTTTTGGCTTCAATAATTCTCATTTGACCTTTAAGGGCTTCAACTTGTTTTTGCATTTCTTCAAGTTTGGCCGATGTTGCATTGTTGATGGTGTCGTCACCGATATAATCAGCAAGGACTTCAGCCATCTTCTCAACTGCAACTCTTTGCTCAAGTATGCTTGGATCGCTGAGAACATCACGTTTGGCTGACTCGTACATTTCTTGTTCTTGTAGCGACAAGAATTGATCAAGTTTGTCAACCATCATGCTCTTCATTTCTTGAAGTTTCTTATCTGCTTCTTCGTATATTTCTACTTCAAGAGTTTCGTTGCGACCTTTTTCTTTTTGTAGTTCGCTATAGGCTTCTTCAAAGCCTTCTTCTAACGCTGTTTCGAATTCTTCACGTTGTTCATCCAAACGAGCCATCAAAGACTGAATCATGTCATAGGCTTGTTGATAGCCATTTTCAGCGATGACTTCATCAGCCTTACGTTCTTCAGTAAGTTGCTCGTAAGCCTCGTCCAATTTGGATTGGAACTCCGCTTCGAGTGCAGCGACGTTTTCAGCCATCATTTCTTCGACGGCTTTGGCAACCTCATTGACATGCTCAGCAGGAAGGATGCTCTTCAATGCTTCAGTAATTTTATCCATTAGCCTAACCTCGACTTAATTTCTTGTGTTTGAGATTTTACAAAGCCGCTTAAGTAAGCGATTAATACCTCTTTGTTAACATTATGTATGCTGGAGCTTTCATTTTTCACAGCAATTTTTGATTTTTGTTGTGTAGAACGAATTTGCTCTTTAACTTGAGGATTAAAACTCTCACCTTTAGCAACGACTTTTTCTTGGAATGCAGCAAAAGTGCTGGGGTCTGCAACGGCGTCGAATGTGATAAGTTTATAACTCTCACCGATGACAAGAATGCCATCTTCGTTCACCTTTCCATTACCAACTCCCCTTGAACTGATACCAACTTTAACGCCGCCATCAATAAGACTTTTCAAAATCATACCAGACGGTGTGTTTAGGATTTCGCCCTCGCCCATGAGAACGTTTCCTTCCCACCATAGTTTGGTAACTACGTGAGATGTATTTGCAAAATGTATAATAGAGTCTGTTGGGTGATCTAGCTCTCCAACAAGTCTACGATCATCTATTGCCTCTTGAAGACGGCCAATGTTTTCACTTAGCACATCAAAAGGGTACATTCTTTTGTTTTTGTTTACTGCTTCAGCTTCTTGGAACTTGCCACGAAATTTAGTGAGTCCACCTTTCATAGTAGACTCACTAAGTTGTAGTTCGAATCCAGAGCTAGCACAGCAATCGATGAGTAACATCTGATCCATTGTGTCTGCTCCTTAATTATTATTTGTCAACAACTAAATCCTTTTCTTTGCCGTGATTCATTTTGTAACCTTTTCCGCCTGTTCCAACCTCTTCCTTTGGTACGTAAGGGTTTTTCAGGTTTGGGAAAGTGTCTTTGGATCCGCTCAGCAAGTCGCCTTTATCTTTATCAACTCCTTTTTCACCCTTCATGGTGTAAGTTCCGAAAGGAGTTGGCACGTAAGGGTTTTTAAGGCTTGGGAAAACGTCGTTTCCGCCTTCTTGACCCATGCCCTTATTTCTCATTTCTTTTGAGTGTTTGCCACCCTTGTAACTCATATCATCTGACCCAACTGCGGGAAGAGGATCGCCATAGTTTCCAGAGAAATCTTTTGATGGAGCATAACCATGAGCGGCTTTTTTGCTCATCTCTGGATGATCTCCATTAAGAGTTTCGTGTGGTTTGTTAGAAACAACCCAAATCCCCGATTCAAGGTTGGTCTCGATTAACGAAGCAAGATACTCCGCTGTTTCCTCGGCAACTTCTAAAGTTGGTTTAACTTCGTTGTTTAAAACAGCAGCCAAATCATTGAGATAAGATGCAGTTTCATTCATAACCGATTTGACGCCTTGACGTTCGGCTTTCTTGTAAACAACTTCAAGTGATTCATAGAGATCGCTGAAAACTTTGCGTTCCAATCCAAATTTTTCATCTAATGATGGGTAGAACTTTTCAACTACCGATTGGAAGAAAGCGTAAGGATCAACACCCTCTTCTACTTTATTTGCAGAAGCGAGGTGCAATACTTGAGAAACTTTTTCAGCGTAAGCATCGTGTGCTTTTCTCAAAATGCCCTCGGCCATGAATTCACAAACTTTATCGTCAAAATTTGTAGCACCAACGACTTCTAAAGCCTCTTTTACAACCTCGGCCAACTCAGATTGGGTTGCATAAAGAACTTCTGGGTATTGCTGAACAACAACATCCAAAGCCTCTTCAAGTCCTTGTGCGTCGGCAAAAGCATTTTGTCTCTTCAACACAGCAACCGCTTTGCAGAATTCTTGATTTTCAACAAGATCAGCAACTTTGTTTCTGGTTTCAGCAACTTTTGCATTCAAGCCTTTCCAGTCGCTTCGCAACATTCTGTTTTCGTTACGAACTTTGCTGGTTGGTATCTTAATGTTGGTAAGGTTGCCACTCTCGTCAGTTTTAACAACCGATTCTGCGAGACTTGGGCCAACCTTCATAAACTCAACATATTCTAAAACATTTTGAGAAGTGATATAGGCTTCTGCAAGATCTTTGTCAGATTTTTTGATTTTCTTGACGATTTCTTTCTTTTCTTCTTCGTCATGTTTTTTGTGTGCTTTCTTTTTCTTGTTTTTCAAGAAAGCTGGCAATTTCTTTTCTTTTTTGCTCTTCTTTTTCAAGAAAGCTGGCATATCTTCGTCTTCATCTTCGGAATCTTCTTCTTCTTTTTTCTTCGCTTCATTCCAACGAACCATTCCGAGATAATTTTCAAATAATTCACCGGCTTTATCATTGTTGTCAACCAAAACAGCGTCGATCATTTCAGAGAGCGTTGTTTTGCGTTTTTCTTTTTGTGATTCTTCGTCAACGACTAATTCTTCTACGTTGTTGAAGGTAAGTTGTCCATTTTTAACTTCATATCCAGCATGCACAAAAGTGTCCTCGGCAGATTCGTAGAGAACTGTTGATTCTGTGAATGATTTCAGACGAAGATAGGTTTTATCCACTGCTTTTGCCAAAATCGGCTCTGCTGCAACAAGCTCACGTTTAACTGTTGAAACAGATTCGTTTACGATTTTATCAAAGGCATCTTGCTTAATGAGTCTTCTTCTCATGTTTTAACTCCTCGACTAGTTTTGTTTTGGCACCAAAAACATTATGTTTTTTTGCTTATATTTATTTTTAATCTCTCGATTCTAAAACGAGCATTATAAATACACGCTGTCTACTACACTCTAGTTATGCAGAAACGTGCAAATTTTATAATTTGAAAGAGGAAAAAATGTACAACTTCACAGATTGGCTTAATAATAAGCGATTAAAAGAAAATATGAATGACGAAGAAAATTTTGTGGATAAGTATAAATTTAATGATCAAGACGCAGATTATGCAGATGATCACGACAAAGTAAAAAAAGACTTATTTGACGTTGCTATAAAAAAGTACCCTGAAGAAACTCTAGATTTTTTTCATACACTTGCACAACGTGGAGATAATGAAATTGTGGTGATGCTTAGAAAAATTGATAAAAATCATTTTTTGAGAATGGGAAAAAAACCAGAACACCCTGAAGAAAAAGAAGAAGTTAAACCCTCAGAAGCAGATAGTGGTTTTGGCGGAGACGCTTAAAACCAGTAATTCTTATCTGCTGAACAATTTGGGCAAATGGCAGTCTTGTTTTGATCTGTCCAATTTTTTATTTCTTTGGAATCGAATACAGAGAAACAGCTATAGCAACTACACTTGGTTGCTTTGGATATTTCTTCACGATTCTTTAACGCTCTTTTTGGAGCTTCTGTAATTATTGATTTCATAAATTTTCACTCATGTCAACTTCTTCTTCATCCATTTCTTTTTCAAAATCTTTAATATCCAAATTGTATTTTTGAATATCTTCCTCAGAGGCATCAGGTATGGCCACCCCACTACCAGATTTTGGAACCTGTTGATCAGCATTCATAAATTTTTTCATTCCTAAAGCCGGTTGACCAGCATCTGGTGGTATTTGTTGACCAGCATCTGGTGCCATTTGTTGACCAGCATCTGGTGCCAACATTGGGTTTGGCCCACCGGGATCTGTTCCTATTTCTGGCTCGTTTGGATTTGGCAATCCAACTCCTAATAATGTAGGATTTTGTGCAACAATTTGCAACTTAAGATCATCAAGTTTTTGAATTTTCAATCTTGCTATCATTTCTTTGGCTTCTTCTTCGCTATATTTAAGCCATTTTGTTAGTATATCATAATCACTAAGCAACATAGCACTCTTTAAGTTTGAAGCATTGTTCAAACGATTTGTAACCACTTCCGCTCTTGTGAGTTCACGCCAATCCGAGGGCGGAGTCATCTTAACAACAAGATCATCATAAGACTCCTCAGGATACCCTTGTAATTTAAGATGACGATTGCAGACTTCCCACAAAGCATC
>RGUK01000104.1 GCA_010027825.1 bacterium | reverse complement strand
GCAAAGCCCTATGTGATTGAGCCAGCTTCTACGGACGCATTGATTGCCGCGATTGAGTCCACAATGGACCAACTATATCGCGTGGCGTTCAACCGCACTCGTGGAGTATCTGCTGGGTCTAAGGAAGCTCCTGGTGCTGCTACTCTTAGGGAGATGTCCACAGAGCTTATTGCCCTACTGATTCATGCTGTAGGCGAGATTGAGTCATGTATCAATATGGCGCTCAAGCACTATGCTCGCTTTAAAGGAGTTGAAGACTTTCAGGGGCGTGTAACGCTGTCGAGGGATATTACCGCAGATGATGTGGCGCTACAGATTCAAATGTTCCTTGCGTATCGAGATGAGATCCGAAACATTGACTCATGGCGCAAAGCACACCTCAAAAAGGTTGCGGCATCGATGGGATACAATGAGCAGGAACTTTCACAGATTGTTAATGATATTGACGATTTACAGCCCCTACCGCAGTTTAACCAAACAGCGCTACCGCGTGGGCTTACTCCAGTAGGGAGCGTAGAGGTTCCGCTTCCAGAGCCTAGAGTAAGGGACTCTCAGGGGCAGTAGGTGAGGTTAGATGCTAACAGAAGAAGAGATTGCCCAGATATCGGAGCTCATAGCCGAGAATAACGATATCGTGGATAGGGAGATTGAGGGGTATATAGCCACTCTTCGCCTTCTTATGCAGACGGCAATTCTCAGGGAGCTATCACGCCTCCCAGAAGATAGGAATCTTAGGCAATCTGAGGTGATAAGACTCCTTGGTGGCATGGAGTCAATCATCATGGATTCTGAGGACATACAGGACCATGTGCTTGCCCTAGAGGATGTGTTCATCCTTCAGTCGCGCCTATCGGATAGAGTCTATCGGCTTGCCAACAATAATCAGAGACCGCCTGAAGATGTTACAAGGGAGGCTGAAAAGCGCCTTGCGATTTTTACCAACGCAAGGCAGCAGAATGTCATGATCATGGCGAGGGCGTATGCCAATGAGGTGCGTCAGGGGCTTGCCGATTCGATTATGACCGAGGGGACTGCAAACGACTTTAATCTTACGGACGTTCCTGCGACTCGTATATTTCAGGCGCTTGATAATGACTTGAAGACGGCAAGCTCATCGTTTGAACGAATTAGAGCACTTGGGCAAAGGCGTAAATACGTCTTATACGCTGGTCCTAGAGATGCTAGAAATCGCCCGTTCTGCGCGCAAAGAGTCAACAAAGTCTTCCCGCTAGAAGTAGTGTATAATTGGGATAACGGGCAGGGGCTTCCAGCATATATATATTGTGGAGGCTATGGGTGTCGGCATCAGCTGATACCCGTAGAGAACCCAAGGGTCGTAGAGGAATGAACATAACTTTTAGCAATCTCGATGTCTTTTCCAAGGCGGTAGAAGAGCGCATACAAAAGATTCCTCCAGTATTAAAAGACGCTCTCATAGTCGAGCGCGGCAGGATGATCGAAAGAACCAAGGGGGGTAAGGACGTTGGCGGCAATCGGTTTGTCGCCTATTCAAGAAAGAACCCAGGACGTGATTGGCGAGACGTGCGTATAGCCAATGATAAGCAGGTGGCTATCGTTGATCTAACTTTCGATGGCGATATGTTAAACCCCAATGGAATGAGCATCGAGATTACAAGAGATGGGTCTAAGTTCCTCGCTACCATTTCGTTTGTCGATGCTAAACAAGCTAGAAAAGCCACAGGGCATCAGACGGGGCAACTTGGTTTGATTAAGTTTAGACCTCGTGAGTTCTTTGGCTTCTCACAACCTCAGCGAAGAACTATTGCATCTAAAATACGGGACGCAAAATGAGCGACGATACAAACAACAACAATGGTAATAACGCAGAACCACAGCAAGTGCAGAGTGGGCAGGATGATGTAGGTAGATTGCAAGAGAAGATCCAGAAGCTCCAAGGACTCTTAGCTAGTAAGGACAAGGAATATAGTCGCGTTGTATCGGTTTATAAGGATATTGATCCTGATGAATATCGAACCCTCAAGCAGAAGTTAGAGGAAAAAGAGCGTGAGGCTGCTGAGAAAGATCCTCAGAAGATGGAGGAGCTGTTCCAACGGAAGTTAGATCGGATTCGCTCTGAGCTTGAAGGTGAGCGCAATACCCTGAAAGAGCAGGTTGAGGCTCTTGGCAAGGTTAATAAGACCTTGGCGGTTACGGACAAAGTGATGTCTGAAATCTCAGGAATGTTCAATCAGGACGCGCATAGGTGGATAAAAAGAGAGGTAGAAGAGTCCTGTGATTTAGACGAAGATGGTTCTATCGTTGTCAAAGACGATAACGGGGACATCCTCTACAAGGGCGCTCGCCCAATGACTCTAAAAGAGTATGGAGAGCATCTTGCGGAGAAGTATCCGAGTCTCGCTAAAGCATCTGGCGTTAGTGGTGTAAAAGACGCTACTCCTGGCACCAAGTCTGGAGTGCGTATGACTAATAAAGTTCCGCAAACTTATGCTGAACTTCAAGCACTACCAAATCCGAAGGAAGTTTTAGAGAGATTGAAGAAGGAAGATCCCGCAGCGGTTCAAAAGATTTTGAGAACTATATCTGCGTAAATAGGAAGGATTTTTAGTATGGCAACACAATTTAAGGACGTTGACGGCGTAAGGTTTGTCAACGGTGTCGCTACCAAAGTCGATACCTCGAATGTAAGCGCAACTCCAACTGCTGCTGAACTTGTCGCTGCTTATGGCAGCGCGGCTTCTCAGGTTGGCAAAGTTTTCATTCAGGATGACAATGGAGCTGATACTACTGTAAGGCTCGTGGTAAGTGATGGGACAAGTTACTTTTTCACAGCTGCTCTTACAAAGGCTTCGTAATTTTTAAGTTTAACAAAGGAATAATGTATGGGCGCAGTCTCAAACATAACCGAGTTTGGTAACAGCGTTAATGTTACCGATGTACTTGCAGCGGGGATTTCTCCTGCGCTTGTAAAAGCTAACTGCATGATGGCAGTTATGCACACCGAGGGTCTTCCTGCGGGAACGATGACAGCCAAGCTCACCAAGCGTGGGTCTTTGACTGCTGCATCGCTTGCAGAGGCTACCGCTCTCGCACCAGATGCGAATGGCGAGCTCACTGATTCGTCAGTATCAGCTACCATCGCTAAGTGCGCTGTTGTAACTGGAGTTTCTGTTGAGCAAGGACAATTCGGAAGCATTACCGCTGACCGTATTGCCGCAGAGCATGGCGCTGCTATCGCTCGCTTCGTTGATAATGATGCCCTTTCGTTGTTCTCGGGTCTTTCGACTTCGGTAACTTCGGCAAGCATCCTTACGATTGACGATGTAATGCTTGGACAGTTCAACATCTTCAATTCTGAGTGCCCAAATAAGGAAGTGCCCCTCAAGGCAGTTCTTTCGCACCGTGGTCACTACAATATCAAGAAGGAAATCATCCAGTCCGGCGCTGCTGTATGGTCGAACGAGAGCTACCTTGACGTACTTGCTGGAGCCCCACAGGCTAACTGCTACGTTGGATCGCTCCTTGGATCGATTGATTTCCACGCTACCTCTGGTCATGCGACCTCTGGCGGCGACACGGTTCAGGCTATCTTCCACCCAATGTGGGCATTTGCTGGCTTCTTTGCTCCAGCTCCTGTTACATGGGTTAAGGAGAAGGGCGCTGAGGGCTTCTACACTGAGTATGCAACGTACTACTTCTACGACGTACTTGAGTGGAACGACCTTTGCGGAGTTAAGCTCTTGAGCGATACCTAATATAAGTTAGGTTAAGGGGCGGTAGGGAGTGATGACACTTCTTACCGCCCCTTTTTTATTGCCAGAGAGAGATACATGCAAAAGGAAGTCTATAAGACAATCGTCCAGCCGAAAGAAGAGACAATTCAGTATCTTACAGGGTGGAAACGCCCGACTTATGCTTATATTCTCTTTGAAACTAGAGAGTGGCACTTGAAGCATGATGGTGAAAGAGTCAAAGGCACTGGTCTTATGACTCTTAACGCTGAGAGTCGTCCTGAGATATTTCACCATGTTGAGATGTATCTTCAAAAGGGCTTCCGCATCCTCGACTATGGCAACTTCCCTAAGTTCAACGATCAAAGCCCTTCAAGGGCGGCAAAAGCTAGGCATTACTCACAGGGCTCTGGCATTAACCCATGGGATGCGCTTGAGAAGTTCGTAAAGAACAAGATGGCTTCAGAGATTGGCTGGGATGAGCAGAAGGCAGCTTACGAGAGCGAACTCAATGCGCTCAAGCGAAAGTTGGTAGAGGAGCAGAACAAGCTGGCAATTAAACAGTCAGTACAGAAGCGCCCAGAAGGAGTACAATAAGAACCATGGCAGTTTTTATTAAAAAAGACAGACTAGGCTCAAGACCACCTCCGCGCTCAGAAAGGCGCAGAAGTGGTATTATGACCACGGTAGAAAACCTCCCAGCTTTTAAGGCGCTTCAAGAATCCTATGCTCAGGCAAAGGAAGAACGTAGAGAGGCTCTAAAGGAAAAATGGGAGTCTAACGCTGAGGTGCAGCGCTGGAGGAATCAAATGACTCCAGAGCAACGTACTCGTGATGCCATAGAACGCATGGTTCCTACTACCAAAGAAGTCTTAAAGATGCGGAATGGTGGGCACGAAGTAAGCCATGAGGAGGCTAGGAACAAAGCGGTTGAGATCGCTCAAAAATCAGAGCGCCAGAAGAAGGATGGATAAAAGGGATAGGTACTGCATGGAGGTGTGTGGCGGTAAGTGCTGCATACTATATCCTTCAGGCGAGGAACCTGTCAGATGTCCCAAACAGGCGGCTGATGGATCATGTAGTATTTATAGTGTTAGGTACTCATCCCCACTACTTGAGGAGCCGTTGGTTCAAGTTGGGATCTGGAAAAGCAGGGATGGAATCGAAAGACCATTTGTTTGCGGTCATATTGAAGAGATTATCGCCAAGGGCTTATTGCCCAAGCATATAGAGGATGTGTGCTGTTATGCGCATCCTGAGTTATTGAATAGGGAGCTAGAAGAGTCATGCGATACAAAGTAGATTTACAGAAGGATAAGATGACCGAAAGGCAGGTAAGAGATAGCATTGAGAAGGCTTCTCAGACCGCCAGGAACATCGCGCAGCAACGCGGCGAGGGTGACCGAAGCCACGACTCATTCCGAAGGGATATGGTCAAGAACGCTGAAAGAGACCGCAAGGACGGCAAGATATAATGGGCTACCCGTTTGGACAGAACATCACCTACTGGTTTTATCCGCTTCTTGATAACGAAACGGCGAGTGTTCCAACGGCAGTTCAGGGGCAAACCCCTGCAATTTATATATTTGACGAGTCTGCACCCTCTCGCGCCAATGCACTATCTGGGTCGGGGAGTCTTCAGACTGTAAGCTCATGGACCTGGAGTGCCTCTAAGAAGGCATGGAGCTTCACAATTCAAGCTATCAACGACCCATATCCAGATAGCAATATACCCAATAGGGTCTATTGGATTGCCCTCAACTTCATCCTTCAAACCGCTGGGCAGACACAGACGGTTATTAAGCCACTTCAACTAGAGAGGATTGTCGGACACGACAAGGTTGTTTCGGTTAATGAAGAGGACTTGAGGAAATACTTCCCGCAGATTGACGCATACTCATCGGATGTTCAAAGGGCTGCGTATATATCGCAAGCAACGGAGGAGGTTAAAGCTACACTTCGCCTTAAAGGGTATGAGTGGGCTAAGATAACGAGACCGGATAGGCTTGAGATGTGTGTAATTTATAAAGCCTTATCGATGATTATGCTTGGGCAAATCCAAGAGCCTAGTGATAAGTTCTCAATTAAATACTCGGAATATAAGAACAACTTTAGCGTAAACCTTGAAAGCCTAAAGTTTGAGTATCAGCAGATGGAAGCTGGGCAGATAGAAAATGGCAGAACCACTGGATTGGTGCTA